>NZ_JBSFHN010000007.1:115923-240831 GCF_053597115.1 Streptomyces sp. NPDC001515 | reverse complement strand
CGGCGCCACCAGGCAACAGCCCGGCACAGCCACTACCGACGACGAGCCGCCGACGAACCCGCTGGATAGATCACGAAACCGCACTGGAGTACTAGGGCGGTCCGTTGCAGGTCGGGGCCATGAAGGTGCGGACGGGGACGCGGTGCCACCAGCGGCCGGTGGCCCGCAGTTCGCTCCACGTGGTGTAGCGGTAGCGGAAGACCCGGGCGCGGACGTACGCCGGTGGCGCGTCCGGGAACGGGTCGTGGCGCAGCAGCCGCAGGGTGTCCCGGTCCCCGGCCAGCAGCCGCTCCACGAACGGTCCGAACCAGGGACGGGCGTACGCGGGGGAGAGCGCCGCGAACCACATCATCCAGTCGAGCCGCAGATGGTACGGGGCGAACTGGCGCGGCAGCCGCCCGGGATCGCCCGGCTTCCCGTGGAAGCCGTACTCCCGCCAGACCGTCCCCGGGTGCAGGTCCCGTTCCTCGGTGCCCTCGACCACGACCTCCAGCCGGACCCGGCTGACACTGCCGAAGGCCCCGTACGTGTTGACCAGGCGCAGTGGATCGAAGGACCGGTTCATCACCTGGCGGCGCGAGAGCAGATTGCGGGCCGGGCGGTAGCTGAGGGCGAGCACCAGCGCGGTGACGGCGAGGACCAGCACCTCGTACCAGACGGGCGCCGCCGGGAGGGTCGGCCGGGATCCGGCGACGAGCGACCAGTCCACGGCCGGCAGCGCGAGCGCGATCGTCAGCCAGTTGAGCCAGGCGAAGTTCCCGGAGAGCACCAGCCACAGCTGCGTGACGATCATCAGGGACGCCGCCGCGCCCGCCACCGGCTGCGGGGTGAACAGCAGGAACGGGACCAGCAGCTGGGTCACATGGTTGGCCGCCGCCTCGACGCGGTGCAGGGGGCGGGGGAGACGGTGGAAGAACCAGCTGAGCGGGCCCGGCATCGGCTGGGTCTCGTGGTGGAAGTCCAGACAGGTCAGCCGGCGCCAGCACGCGTCGCCCCGGATCTTGATCAGCCCCGCGCCGAACTCCACCCGGAACAGCAGCCAGCGCAGCAGCCACAGCACGAGGACCGGCGGCCGCGCGTCGTCGTTGCCGAGGAAGACCGCGAGGAAGCCCGTCTCCAGGAGCAGCGACTCCCATCCGAAGCCGTACCAGACTCCGCCGACCTGCACGATCGACAGATACAGCAGCCACGGCACCGCCCACAGCAGCAGGCACGCCCACAACGGCACGGCACGGTCCGCCCCCGCCAGCAGCGCGACGGCGACCGCGCACCCCGTCCACGCCACCAGCGCGAAGCGGCGGTCGGAGAAGCCGAACCGGAAGAGCCCCGGGGCGGTGCGCCAGGTCGTGCGCCGCAGCACGTCGCGCGCGGGCAGCATGCCGCGGTCGCCGATCAGCGCCCGGAACTGGAGCGCCGCCGTGAGGAAGGCGGTCAGATAGAGGGCGGCCAGGGCCTTCTGGAAGATCAGCCGGCCCAGCTCGTACCCGTCGGCGGTGAACCACTGCATCGCTTCCAGTATCGGCCCGCCCCCGGCCCCGGGCTCATCGGCCCGGGGCCCGCCGCTCCTCGGCGACGAGCCGCCGCAGCGTGCGGCCCAGCCGGCGCGCGTACCAGCGCTGGGCCACCGGTACGAGCGGCCCGGCGAGCCGGGAGTACCAGCGGGCGGGCCGGCTGAACGCCATCACGGTGAACGTGACCGTGCCGTCGTCGGCCAATTCCGCCACGAAGCACTCCTCGCCGCACTCGGGGTGCCCGGTGAGCGTCCCGTACCCGAAGCCGATGCGGTCGGGCTCGTACGCGGTCCAGATCACCCGGCACGGGACGGCGATCCGCAGCGGTCCGAGGACGGCCGCCACCCGAACGGAGGTACCGGGCTCGGCGCGCGCGGTGGAGGCGGTGACCCGGGCGCCGGAGGCCCGGTGCATCCGGAAGCCGGTGATCGCCGCGCCGGCGGCCTCGAAGTCGGCGCGGCCGTGCCCGATCCGGGTGCGGTGGTGCAGATGGTGGTAGCCGTCGGGCAGCGGGCCGAGCCGGGTGGCACCCACTTCGGGGTAGCTGAGGGCGTTCACGTAGACCTTCCTCCGTTGGGGGCGGGGCGGCCGAGCCGCTGCCAGGCGAGCAGGGAGCAGAGGGCGAAGCCCAGGGCGTTGCCGACGCCGTGGGTGGCGGCCATCCAGGCGAGGGTGGGGTGCGGAAGGCCGGTGGCCTCGCCCAGCGCCCAGCTGAGGGCGAGGACCATGGTGACCGCGAGCACGGCGGACGAGACGCCGAGCAGCAGCCGGGTGGCCCGGTCGGCGGCGCCGGGCCGGACCGTTCGCCAGGTCAGCAGGGCGACGGCCCACATCCCGGCGGTCAGCACGACGGCACCCGCCAGTTCGGCACGGTCCCCGACGAAGTAGCCGCCCAGCACCAGCAGGGTGCCCAGGGGCACGCTCAGCGCGGCGAACCGTCCCGCCGGGCCGGTGTCGGCGCGGCAGACCAGCCCGGCCACCAGTGCGGCGGCGAACCCCGCGAAGTGGAAGTGCGGCACGGTCAGCGCCAGGATGCCGAGGCCGAAGCCGAAGAGCGGCTGCCCGGCGCGCTCGGCGACCAGCGCGGTCGCCGCGACGGCCGGGGTGACCAGCGCCGTCAGCAGGGCGGTCTCGGCGGGCGCGGTCCGCCGGGCGAGCAGCGGAGCCGGACGCCGCAGCAGCCGGGGCGGGGCGTGCAGCGCGAGGAGCAGGGTGCCGGCCGCGTAGCAGAGCGCCAGGGTCGTGGCGGCCGGGCCGCGCGGCAGCCACAGGGCGACCGCTCCCGGTACGGCGAACAGCGGCCAGGAGCGCCGAATCCGGTCCAGTGACGGGTCGCGCGTCAGCCGCAGCCCCGTCGGCACGATCACCAGCATGCCCAGCATCACGATCAGGTCCACCAGGACCCCCATGGCGGACCACCCCCTTGATTGAACGTGTTCAAGCGCGGTCGCGGCCGACTCTAGATCCTTTCTTGAACGTGTTCAATACGGTGGGGGAGGGATGCTCCGCGCCCCGGGCGCCGCGTGCCCCGCCCGCTTGCGGCCCGCGGGGAACTGCGGCAGACATAAGGAGACCCGAACGGACCCGTGACCAGGCAGGAGACCTCACGTGCACGCACCCCCGCGCCTGCGGCACGCCGTGCTCGCCACGCTCTGCGCCGGTCTCCTCGCGGCCACCGGCTGCGCGCGGAGCGCCCCGGACGGCGGCCATGGCACCGAGGGCACGGCCGGTGCCGGCGAGATCCTGCTCCAGCCGGCCGCCGCGCGCGGTCCCGACCCCTTCACCCCGTCCACCGCGCGCCCGTCCGGGGCGGCGGCGAGCGCCACCCCGTCCCACCGGGCACCCGCCCCCGAGGGCTCGGGCCCGCACATCCTGCCCGGCTCCACCCCCGGCCTCTACAGCGGTGTCCGCTCCGTCTCCTCGTGCGACGTGGCCCGCCAGATCCGTCTCCTCGCCGCGGACCCCGCCCGGCGCACGGCCTTCGCCCGCGCCGCCGGGGTCCGCGCGGCCGGGGTGGCCGGCTTCCTGCGCCGGCTCACCCCGGTCGTCCTGCGCGCCGACACCCGCGTGACCGACCACGGCTTCCGCGACGGCGCCGCCACCGCCTATCCCGCCGTGCTCCAGGGCGGCACCGCGGTCCTGGTGGACGGACGCGGTCTGCCGCGCGTCCGGTGCGCCTGCGGGAATCCGCTGGGCCGGCCCTCCGGCGCGGACGGCGTACGGGGTCAGGAGCGGGGCAAGGCGTGGGCCGGGTACGACCCGGCCCGGACCGTCGTCGTGGCGCCGGCCGCCGGTGCCGTCAGGGAACTGCTCATCGTGGACTCCGCGCACGGCCGCTGGATCGCCCGGCCCACCGGCGACGAGGGGGCCCGCGATCACGCCCCGGCGGTGCCCCCGCCCTACGCCCCCGAGACGGACATCACCGGCCCGCTGCCCGAGGTCTCCCCCTCGCCGAGCCCCCGGCCGAAGCCCGAGACCCCGGCACCGGAGGACTGCCCGCCGGCCGCGACGACGCCGCCGGGCGAGGCCGTCGTGGCGCCGCGCGCACCGGGCGCGGCGACGGACTGCCCGGTGCCGAGCGGAGAGCCGACCGACGGTTCCCCCGAACCGTTCCCCGGCATCCCGACGGACGAGCCCACCGGCACCCCGGCCGACCCCGACGCACCGCCGGAGGACCTGGTCCCGCTGATGACGGACGAGCCGCAGACCTCCATCCGGCTGCCGCCGCGCGACGGCGTACGGGGGCGGCGCGCGGCCCCCGTACGCGCGGGGGCTCAGGCGCCCGAGGCGTCCAGCATGCCTTCGCGCTCCACGACCTTGACCCGCTCGCGGCCCTGCGCCTCACCGAGCGAGCGCTCGTGGGCGTCCAGCCGGTGCCAGCCCTCGCGGGTGGTGTAACGGACGCCGCGCGCCTCAAGGAACGCGGTCACGGCCGACGGTTCCGGGCGCTCCGGGGCGGGCAGCCGGCCCTCGGCGTGGTCCTCCAGGAGGCAGGCGACCGTCTCGTTGGCGTCGCCCTTGGTGTGCCCGATCAGTCCGATCGGGCCGCGCTTGATCCAGCCGGTCACGTAGACCGACTCCATGGGCTCGCCGCCCTCGATCACCCGGCCCGCGGCGTGCGGGACCGTGCCGGAGGCCACGTCGAAGGGGAGCTTCGCCAGTTCCTGCGAGTAGTAGCCGACCGCGCGGTAGACGCTCTTCACGTCCCAGTCGGTGTGCCGGCCCGTGCCCCGGACGTTGCCCGTGCCGTCCAGCTCGGTGCGCTCGGTGCGCAGACCGGTGACCTTGCCGTCCTCGCCGAGGATCTCCACGGGGGACTCGAAGAAGTGCAGGAAGAGCTTGTGCGGGCGGTTGCCGACGTCGCGGATCGCCCAGTTCTCCAGTGTGGAGGCGACCATGTTGGCCTGCTTGTTGCCCCGCCGGGTCTCGATGGACCCCTGGTCGTAGTCGATGTCCTCGGGGTTGACGATGACCTCGATGTTCGGGGAGTGGTCCAGCTCCCGCAGCTCCATCGGGCTGAACTTGGCCTGGGCCGGCCCGCGCCGCCCGAAGACGTGCACCTCCAGCGCCTTGTTGGCCTTGAGGCCGTCGTAGACGTTGGCCGGGATCTCGGTCGGCAGCAGTTCCTCGGCGGTCTTGGCCAGGATGCGGGCGACGTCCAGCGCCACGTTGCCGACGCCCAGCACGGCGACCTTCTCGGCCTCCAGCGGCCAGGTGCGGGCCACGTCGGGGTGTCCGTCGTACCAGGAGACGAAGTCCGCCGCGCCGTACGAACCGTCCAGGTCGTGGCCCGGGATGTCCAGGGCGCGGTCGGCGTCGGCGCCGGTGGAGAAGATCACCGCGTCGTAGAAGGTGCGCAGCTCGTCCAGCCCGATGTCGTTCGGGTAGTCGACATTGCCGAACAGGCGCAGCTGCGGCTTGTCGAGCACCTGGTGCAGCGCCTGCACGATGCCCTTGATCCGCGGGTGGTCCGGAGCCACGCCGTAGCGGATCAGGCCGAAGGGGGCGGGCATCCGCTCGAACAGGTCGATGGAGACGCCCGGGTCGGCGGCGGCATCGGATTTCAGCAGCGCGTCCGCTGCGTAGATGCCGGCGGGGCCGGCTCCGACGATGGCTACGCGGACGGGGCGTGTCATGGAGGGCTGTTCCTTCGTACGGGTGTGCGGGAGCGAGGTGGGCCGTGGTAAGGCTTGGCTTACTCCGCCCCACGCACACGGTAGTCGCTGGTCGGGCCCGGTTTCGGGGCGGGTCGTCGTTCCGCGCCCGGCTCCGGTGGGCCGCGTGCGCGCCGGTCGGCGGAATTCCGTGCGATTCCCGGGGGCGCGGGCGGGACGGGCGGCTCGGAAATGTGTTCCATCCCACGTTCACCAGTTGGACGGCTCACTCGAAGAATCGGACAAATGGTGGCAGAGTGACGCACATGGATGATCGGGTAGCGGGTGCCCAGTCACTCCCGGACGCATGGCCCGCCCACCCGGATCTCAGCCTCGCCCTGAACCGTATGGGCACCTTCGACTGGGATCTCGACAGCGGCCTCATGTACATGGACCAGGCGGCCCTCGACGTCTTCGACCTGCGGGCCGACGAGTACGACAACGATCCGCTGACCCTCGGCGCGCGGGTGCCGACGGACGAGGGCGTACGCCTGGACGCCATGGTCACGGAGGCCCTGAAGAACGGCGAGGCCAACTACGGCGCGTACTTCCGGATGCTGCTGCGCGACGGCACGCTGCGCTGGACGCACACCCAGGGCATCGTCCGCCGTGACGAGACCGGGCGCCCCCGCCGCATCATCGGCGTCGTCCGCGACGCCACCCAGGAGCTGGCCGAGTCCACGGCCCGCCAGGAGCTGGACGAGGAGCGGCGGCGGCGCACCAGCGTGGTCGAGGCCACCACGGCGGCGCTGGCCCACGCCCGTACGGTCAAGGACGTCATCGACGTCCTCAACAACTCCCGGCCGCTCGCCCGCCTGGGCGCGACCAGCCTGGTCATGGGGCTGATCGAGGCCGGGCGCATCCATCTGGTGGCCGACGGGCCGGAGGGCTCCTTCGTGCCCGGGACGCGCTACACCCGCACCGACGAGCAGTACCCGATGAGCGAGGTCGTGCGGACGCTCGCGCCGCGCTTCATCGAGTCCGCCGACGACTTCGCCGCGTCCTACCCCGTCCTGTGGCCCCACATCAGCCATCTGGGCATCACCTCCGCCGCCTATCTGCCGCTGATCGCCCAGGCCCGCCCGATCGGCGCGCTCGGACTGCTCTACAGCGACAAGGGCGGATTCACCGACGACGAGCGCAATCTGCTGGTCGCGCTCGGCAGCTCCATCGCCCAGAGCCTCCAGCGCGCCATGCTCTACGAGCAGGAGCACGACCTCGCCGAGGGGCTCCAGCAGGCCATGCTGCCGCGCCGCATCCCCGACGTGCCCGGCGCGCAGATCGCCGTGCGCTACCGCTCGGCGCGGCTGGGCCGGGACATCGGCGGTGACTGGTACGACGTCATCCCGCTGCCCGGTGGCCGGGTCGGCACCGTCATCGGCGACGTCCAGGGCCACGACACGCACGCGGCCGCGGTCATGGGGCAGTTGCGCATCGTGCTGCGCGCGTACGCCGCCGAGGGGCACAGCCCCGCCACCGTCATGGCGCGCGCCTCCGTCTTCCTCCACGAACTCGACACCGACCGCTTCGCGACCTGCACGTACGCCGAGGCCGACCTGACGACCGGTGTCGTCCAGCTGGTCCGGGCCGGGCACGTCGACCCGCTCGTACGGCAGCCCGACGGCAGCTGCCACAAGATGCCGGTCGAGGGCGGCCTGCCGCTCGGCCTCTCCGCCGAGTTCGGCCGGCTGGAGTATCCCGTGAGCACGCTCGAACTCGACCCCGGCCAGGCCATGGTGCTGTTCACCGACGGTCTCGTGGAGATGCCGGGCGCGGACCTCGACGAGGGCATGCAGCTGCTCACGGCCATGGTCACGAACGGCCCCCAGGACCTCCAGGCGCTCGCGGACCGGCTCTGCGCGGCGGTGGACGAACGCGGCGGCGAGGACGACGTGGCGGTGCTGCTCCTGCGCCGCAAGGCCGCCCACGCCCCGCAGCCCGGCGGCCGGCTCCAGCAGCACGTGGCGCAGAACGACCCGGAGGCGCTCAGCGCCGCCCGCCACATGATCCGCGCGGCGGTCCGGGCCTGGGGCGCCAAGGGCCGCGCCGACGAGGTGGAACTGGCCGCCGACGAGCTGACGACCAACGCCCTGATGCACACCGACGGCGGCGCGATCGTCACCATCCGCGTGCTCGCCGGGGCCGAGCGGCGGCTGCGCGTCGATGTGGAGGACCGCTCCAGCGCGCTGCCCCGCCGCCGGGACGCGGGGGAGTCGGGTGTCTCGGGGCGGGGGCTGATGCTCGTCGACCGGCTCACGGACGCCTGGGGCGTCGAATCGCGCGGCACCGGCAAGTGCGTCTGGTGCGAGTTCGTCATACCGCCGCGCGACTGAGCGGCAAGGAGGTCCGGTCCTCCCGGCACCTGAGCGCTACTGATCAGTAACAGAACGTAACATGTCTGTCCTTGACCGTAACCGACCGCTGGGCATTGACTGCGAGGAGTGGCCGCACCCCGTCGGCCATCCGCCCTCGACGAGCGTTCGCCCCCGACGACATGAGGAACCTTGGGCATCGAGCTACTGGCACCCCTCGACCTGGCCTTCTGGCACCTCGAGTCCGACGCGCACCCCATGCATCTGGGCGCACTCGCCGTCTTCGCCCCGGGGCCCGGCCCCAGCCCCGCCCCCGACGCGCTCCTCGACCTGCTCGGCACCCGGGCCGCCGCGATTCCCCGGCTGCGGATGCGGGTGCGCGACGTCCTGCTGCCCGTCGGCGGCGCCGCCTGGGCGGTGGACAAGGACTTCGACGTCCACCGCCACGTCACACGGGTACGGGTGGACGCCGACCCCGGCGACGGCGAGAACGCCTTCATGGCGGCCGCCACCCGGCTCGCCGGGGAACTGATGGAGCAGCCGCTGAGCCGGGGCAGGCCGCCCTGGCGGATGCATCTCCTCGACGGCGGCCGGGACGGCTCCTTCGCCGTACTCGTCACGCTCCATCACGCCCTGGCCGATGGCATGCGCGCCGTCGCCATCGGGGCCGGGATCTTCGACGAGATCGCCTCGGCCACCCGCCGTACCGGGAACGGTCTCCCGGCGGGCCGGGTCCGTCCCGTACCGCCGCGCTCCTGGATGCCCGGCCCGCGCCAGGTCGCGGGACTCGCCCTGGGGCGCATCGAGGACCTCGGCCGGGCCTTCGGGGTCGGGGCCTCGCTGGTACGCGCCAGCCGCCTCGACCTGCGCGGCGTGCCCGCCCTCAGCGCCGGTTCCAGCGGCACCCGGCGGCTGGCCACGGCCGATCTGGACCTGGGCGCGGTGCGCCGGATCCGCCGCGAGACCGGCGGCACCGGCAACGACGTCCTGCTCGGCGTCGTCGCGGGGGCGCTGCGCCGCTGGATGCTGGAGCGCGGCGAGCCGCTGCCCGGCGCCGAACCCCGCGCCCTCGTCCCCGTCTCCCGTCGCCGACCGGGAGGACCGGCCGGCGGGAACGGCAACCGGCTCTCCGCGTACCTCCTGGGCCTCCCCGTCGCCGAACCCGACCCCCGGGAGCGGCTGCGCCTGGTGCGCGAGGCGATGGACCGGAACAAGGCGGCCGGGCCGCTGCGCGGGGCCGGAGCCGTCGCCGTCCTGGCCGACCAGCTGCCCTCGCTGGCCCACCGGCTGGGCGCGCCGCTCGCGGGCAGCGCCGCCCGGATGCTCTTCGACGTGCTGGTGACCAGCGTTCCGCTGCCCCGCTCCGCGCTCTCCCTCGCGGGCTGCCCGCTGCGCGCGCTCTACCCGATGGCGCCGCTGGCCCGGGGCCAGTCCCTGGCCGTCGCCCTCACCACGTACGGCCCGAGCGTCCGGATCGGGCTGGTCGCCGACGGGAAGGCGGTGCCCGATCTGGACCGGCTGGGCCGCTGCGCCGAGGACGAGCTCACCGCGCTCCTGGAGCTGCTGCCCTCCGCCTCCCCCATCCCCGCCGGGTCCACGGCGACTCCTGAATAGATCGGACAGATTCATCCGAGATCCCGGTAGTTGGTGGCCGCGAGGGTGTTGACGCGCCCAAGTGATCCGATGAATATTCCCTGTGTGCGGGAAGCGATCATTGTGGAGGGCGGCCGACACATGCGGCGCAACAGGCTGGGGACCAGCACGGTCGACATCACCGAACTGTCCTTCGGGGCGGCCGCCATCGGCAATCTCTTCACCGCCGTGGAACCGGCACGGGCCGCCGCGGCCGTGGACGCCGCCTGGGACGAAGGCGTCCGCTACTTCGACACCGCACCGCACTACGGACTCGGCCTCTCCGAACGGCGACTCGGCGCGGCCCTGCGACGGCGGCCCCGCGACGCGTACGTCCTGTCCACCAAGGTCGGCCGCGTCCTCGACCCGGTCCCCGACGCCGGACCCACCGCGCCCGGCACGCTCTCGGAGGGCTTCGACGTCCCCGCCACCCACCGCAGGCGCTGGGACTTCAGCGCCGCCGGGGTCCGCCGCTCCCTGGAGGACAGCCTGGAGCGCCTGGGCCTGGACCGGATCGACATCGCCTACCTCCACGACCCCGACGACCACGCCGAGGCCGCCTTCCGCGAGGCCTACCCCGAGCTGGAGAAACTGCGCGCCGAAGGACTGATCGGGGCCATCGGGGCCGGGATGAACCAGACGCGCATGCTCACCCGCTTCGTCGTCGAGACCGACGTCGACGTCGTCCTCTGCGCCGGCCGCTACACCCTCCTCGACCAGTCGGCCCTGCACGATCTGCTGCCCGCCGCCGAGGCGCGGGGCCGCAGCGTCGTCATGGGCGGCGTCTTCAACTCCGGACTCCTCGCCGACCCGCGCCCCGGCGCCACCTACGACTACGCCGCCGCCCCGCCTCCCTTCCTGGACCGGGCCCTGCGGCTGAAGGCCGTCACCGAACGCCACGACGTCCCGCTGCGTGCCGCCGCCCTGCACTACCCGCTCGCCCACCCCGCGGTCGCCGGCGTCCTCGTCGGCACCCGCTCACCGATCGAGGTCCGCGACGCCGCCGCCCTGCTCCGCAGGGAGATCCCCGACGCCCTCTGGGACGACCTGCGCGCCGAGGGCCTGCTCACCGAGAACGGACAGTGACATGCGCATAGCCCTGCACACCAAGGTCCGCGCCGACCGCACCGCCGAGTACGACGCCGCCCACCGCGAGGTCCCGGCCGAGCTGACCTCGGCCATCCGCGCCGCGGGCGCCGCCTCCTGGACGATCTGGCGCAGCGGCACCGACCTCTTCCACGTCATCGAGTGCGACGACTACGCCCGGCTCATCGCCGCACTGGAGAAGCTGCCCGTCAACATCGCCTGGCAGGCCCGGATGGCCGAACTCCTCGACGTCGCCCACGACTACTCCGCCGACGGCGCCGACGCCGCGCTGCCCGTCGTCTGGGAGCTGTGAGATGACCGCCCCGCCCCGGATCGTCGACGCCCACCACCACGTCTGGGACCTCGCGGTCCGGGACCAGGACTGGATCACCGGAGAGGCCCTGGCCCCGCTGCGACGCGATTTCACCCTCGCCGACCTGGAGCCCGAGGCCCGTGCCAACGGGGTGGACGCCACCGTGCTCGTGCAGACCGTCACGGTGGCCGAGGAGACCCCCGAGTTCCTGGCGCTCGCCGCCGGCAGCGACCTCGTCGCCGGAGTCGTCGGCTGGAGCGACCTCACCGACCCCGGCCTCGCGGACACCCTGGCCGCCCTGCGCGAACTCCCCGGCGGCGACCGGCTCGTCGGACTGCGCCACCAGGTCCAGGGCGAGAGCGACCCGCAATGGCTGCTCCGCGACGACGTGCTGCGGGGGCTGGCCGCGGTCGCGGACGCCGGACTCGTCTACGACCTCGTCGTGCTGCCCCGCCAGCTGCCCGCCGCCGCCCGCGCCGCCGCCCGGCTGCCCGGCCTCACCTTCGTCCTCGACCACGCCGGAAAACCGCCCATCGCCTCCGGCGCCACCCGCCCCTGGGCCGACGACCTGCGAAGACTCGCCGCCCTCCCCAACACCGTGTGCAAACTCTCCGGTCTGGTCACCGAGGCGGACGCGCGCACCTGGACCGCCGACACGCTCCGCCCGTACGCCGACACCGTCCTCGACGCCTTCGGACCCGGCCGGCTGATGTTCGGCTCCGACTGGCCCGTCTGCCGGCTCGCCGCGACGTACACCCAGGTCGTGGACGCGGCACGCGCCCTCACCGAGGGCCTGAGCGCCACGGAGCGGGAGGCCGTGTTCGCCACCACCGCCACACGCGTCTACGGCCTCCGGTAGGCGGCGCGCCACCGGCTGCGGCACGCTGGGAACCATGCCCGAACTCCCGGAGGTCGAAGCACTGCGGGTCTTCCTCGACGACCATCTGGTCGGCCGGGACATCGCCCGCGTCCTGCCCCTCGCCATCAGCGTCCTCAAGACCTACGACCCCCCGCTCACCGCCCTGCACGGCGCCGAGGTCACCGGCGTACGGCGGCACGGCAAGTTCCTCGACATCGAGGCCGCGGGGCTCCATCTGGTCACCCATCTCGCCCGCGCCGGCTGGCTGCGCTGGAAGGACTCCTTCCCCGACGCCCCGCCCCGCCCCGGCAAGGGCCCGCTCGCCCTGCGCACCGTCCTCGCCGGCGGCGACGGCTTCGACCTCACCGAGGCCGGCACCCAGAAGCGCCTCGCCGTGTACCTCGTCCGCGACCCGGCCGAGGTTCCCGGCATCGCCCGCCTCGGCCCCGACCCCCTCGACCCGGCCTTCACCCGCGACGCGTTCGCCGCGCTGCTCGCGGGGGAGCGCCGCCAGATCAAGGGCGCCCTGCGCGACCAGTCCCTGATCGCCGGGGTCGGCAACGCCTACAGCGACGAGATCCTGCACGCCGCGAAGATGTCCCCCTTCAAACTCACCGCCCACCTCACCGACGACGAGATCACCCGTCTGCACACCGCCCTGCGCACCACCCTCACGGACGCCGTCGCCCGCTCCGGCGGCGTCGAGGCCGGCCGCCTCAAGGCCGAGAAGAAGAGCGCGCTGCGCGTACACGGACGGACCGGCGAGGCGTGCCCCGTCTGCGGCGACACCATCCGCGAGGTGTCCTTCAGCGACTCCTCGCTCCAGTACTGCCCCACCTGCCAGACCGGCGGCAAACCGCTCGCCGACCGCAGGATGTCCAAGCTGCTCAAATAGCCGCACCGCACACCCCGCGGACAGGCCCTAAGATCCCGCCATGCTGCGCGTACTCGCCGTCGACGACGAAGAACCCGCGCTGGAGGAACTGCTGTACCTCCTGCGCGCCGACCCCCGGATCCGCAGCGCCGAGGGCGCCACGGGCGCCACGGAGGCGCTGCGCAGGATCGGCGCCGCCGTCGACGCGGGACCCGACGACCCCTCCGCCATCGACGTCGTCTTCCTCGACATCCACATGGCCGGCCTCACCGGACTCGACGTCGCCCAACTGCTGGCCGGCTTCGCCGCACCCCCGCTGATCGTCTTCGTCACCGCGCACGAGGGCTTCGCCGTGCACGCCTTCGACCTCAAGGCCGTCGACTACGTCCTCAAGCCCGTACGGCGCGAACGGCTCGCCGAGGCCGTGCGCCGCGTCGCCGAACAGGTCGGCGACCGCTCCGCCCCCGTCCACGACACCGCGCAGGACCAGATCCCCGTGGAACTCGGCGGCGTCATCCGCTTCGTCCCGATCGACGACATCGCGTACGCCGAGGCCCAGGGCGACTACGCCCGGCTGTACACCGCCACCGGCAGCCACCTCGTCCGGGTGCCGCTGACCACCCTGGAGGAGCGCTGGCGCAGCCGGGGCTTCGTCCGCATCCACCGCCGGCATCTGGTCGCGCTCGGCCGCATCGACGAACTGCGGCTGGACGCGGGCAGCATGAGCGTGCGCATCGGCACCGCGGAACTGGCCGTCAGCCGCCGGCACACCCGCGCCCTGCGCGATCTGCTGATGCGGCAGACCGGCCGCTGACCAGCACCTACCCGCACCCGGCCCCCTTCCCAGCGGGGCCGGGTGCCGCCTACACTCCGGCCCCATGTCCGCAGAGCCAGCGCCCCGGCGTGAAGTGGTGACGGGGGAGCCCCGCCGGGTGCGTCCGCTGCCGCGCTACCGCACCCAGTCGGAGATAGACGAGCAGACCGCACTCGGCGGCGCCTACGTCCGCTCCCTGATGCGCAGCCAGCTGCGCGCCGGACTCACCGCCTTCACCGTCCTCGCCGTCGTCGTCGGCACCCTGCCCGTCGTCTTCGCCGCCCTGCACAGCTCCGCCGTCGTCTGGGCCGTCCTCGGCTTCGCCGCGTATCCGCCGCTCACCCTGACCGCCTGGTGGTACGTGCGCCGGGCCGAGCGCAACGAGCGCGACTTCGCCCGGCTCGTGGAAGGCCGCCCCGCCCAGTGAGCCGTACGTACGCGGTGGCGGCGGTCGCCGCCGTCGTCCTCGCCACCGTCCTCGTCGGCGGCTTCGGACTGCGGATCTCCCGGACCACCTCCGACTTCTACGTGGCCTCCCGCACCGTGCGCCCCCGCCTCAACGCGGCGGCGATCAGCGGCGAGTACCTCTCCGCGGCCTCCTTCCTCGGCATCGCCGGACTGGTGCTCGTGCACGGCCCCGACATGCTCTGGTACCCGGTCGGCTACACCGCCGGCTATCTGGTGCTGCTGGTCTTCGTCGCCGCGCCGCTGCGCCGGTCGGGGGCGTACACCCTGCCCGACTTCGCCGAGGGCCGCCTGGAGTCGCGGCACGTGCGACGGCTGGTCAGCGTCCTGGTCGTCGGCGCCGGCTGGCTCTACCTCGTCCCCCAGCTCCAGGGCGCCGGACTCACCCTGAAGATCCTCACGGGCGCGCCCGGCTGGCTCGGCGACGTGCTCGTCGCCTCGGTCGTCGTCCTCGCCGTCGCCGCGGGCGGCATGCGCTCGATCACCTTCGTCCAGGTCTTCCAGTACTGGCTGAAACTCACCGCGCTCCTGGTCCCGGCGCTCTTCCTGGTGCTGGCCTGGCAGGGCGACGGCCGCCCCCGCGTCACCTTCGACGAACAGCTCTCCGTCTTCCGCGCCGACCATCCGCTGTACGCCACCTACGGGCTCATCGTCGCCACCTTCCTCGGCACCATGGGCCTGCCGCACGTCGTCGTCCGCTTCTACACCAGCCCCAACGGCCGCGACGCCCGCCGCACCACTGTCGCCGTCCTCGCCCTGATCGGCGTCTTCTACCTGCTGCCCCCGGTCTACGGCGCCCTCGGCCGGCTCTACGCCCCCGAACTCATCCACGGCGGCGACGCCGACGCGGCCGTGCTCCTGCTGCCCGGCCGGGTCATCGGCGGCCTCGGCGGTGATCTGCTCGGCGCGCTCATCGCCGGGGGCGCCTTCGCCGCGTTCCTCTCGACGGCCTCCGGACTGACCATGGCCGTCGCCGGGGTCATCACCCAGGACGTCCTGCCCTCGCGCGGCGTACGCCACTTCCGGCTGGCCACCGTCCTCGCCATCTCCGTGCCGCTGGCCGGATCGCTGCTGGTCAGCCGGGTTCCGGTGGCCGACTCCGTGGGCATGGCCTTCGCCGTGTCGGCGTCCTCCTTCTGCCCGCTCCTCGTCCTCGGCATCTGGTGGCGCCGGCTCACCCCGCCGGGCGCCGCCGCGGGACTCGTCCTGGGCGGCGGCTCCGCGCTGCTCGCCGTCACCATCACCGTCAGCGGCGCGGTCCGCCCGCCCGGCTGGGCACACGCCCTGCTCGCCTGGCCCGCCGTCTGGTCCGTCCCGGTCGGCTTCCTCGCCATGATCCTGGTCTCGCTCGCCACCCCCGGCCGGATCCCCGCCGGGACCAACGCCGCGATGACCCGCTTCCACCTCCCGGAGGCCCTGACCGCCGGGAGGCACCGATGACCGCGTCCGCCTGGGCCGCCGTGGTGCTGCTCGCGCTGCTGCTGTTCGCCGGGGGACTGCTCACCGGCCGGCGCACCGCGCGTCCCGTCCGCACCAGCGACGTCGGCACCCCCGTCGAGCACGCCACCTTCGAGACCCTGCACACGGCCTCGCTCGCCGCGCCGCCGCTGCGCGCCGGACTCACCGAGGAGAGCGCCCGCAGGTCGGCCCGCCGGCTGCGCTCGCTGCTGGGCACCGACGCGCTGTGCCTCACCGACCGCGAGGGCGTCCTCGTCTGGGACGGCGAGGGCGGCCACCACGCCCGGCAGGTCATGGACGAGGTGGGCGACCTCCTGGCCACCGGCCGTGACACCGCCTTCCACAGCGACTGCGAGGACCTGGACTGCCCGCTGCGCTGGGCCGTCGCCGTCCCGCTCACCGTCGACCACCGGGTGCTCGGCGCCCTGATCGCCTACGCCCCCCGCGAGTCGGCGGTGCTGGCCCGCGCGGCGGGCGAGGTGGCCCGCTGGGTCTGCGTCCAACTGGAACTGGCCGAACTCGACCGCTCGCGCACCCAGCTCATCGAGGCCGAGATCCGGGCCCTGCGCGCCCAGATCTCCCCGCACTTCATCTTCAACTCCCTGGCCGCCATCGCCTCGTTCGTCCGCACCGACCCCGAGAAGGCCCGCGAACTGCTCCTGGAATTCGCCGACTTCACCCGCTACTCGTTCCGCAGCCACGGCGACTTCACCACCCTCGCCGACGAACTGCACTCCATCGACCAGTACCTGGCCCTGGTCCGCGCCCGCTTCGGGGAACGGCTCTCCGTCACCCTGCAGGTCGCCCCCGAGGTGCTGCCCGTCGCCCTGCCCTTCCTCTGCCTCCAGCCCCTCGTCGAGAACGCCGTCAAACACGGCCTCGAAGGCGCGGTCACCTCCAGCCGCATCACCATCAGCGCCCTGGACGCCGGCTCCGAGGCCGAGGTCGTCATCGAGGACGACGGCACGGGCATGGACCCCGATCGGCTGCGCCACATCCTGCGCGGCGAGGGCGGCACCTCCACCGGCATCGGCCTGCTCAACGTCGACGAACGGCTGCGCCAGGTGTACGGGGACGACTACGGGCTCGTCATCGAGACCGGCATCGGGGCCGGGATGCGCATCACCGTACGGCTGCCCAAGTACCGCGCCGGGGTGCACGGCTCCTGACCGGGCGGACCCGCGCGGTCAGTAGAGGTGGATCGCCAGATGCCCCAGCGGCAGCCCCAGCTGCCAGGCCGGTGTCCACACCTGTGCGGCGTCCTCCGCCTCCGGCTCGTCCGGACCGCCCT
This sequence comes from Streptomyces sp. NPDC001515, assembly GCF_053597115.1. Classification (NCBI taxonomy): domain Bacteria; kingdom Bacillati; phylum Actinomycetota; class Actinomycetes; order Kitasatosporales; family Streptomycetaceae; genus Streptomyces; species Streptomyces sp. NPDC001515. The sequence continues at coordinate 224,062 of NZ_JBSFHN010000007.1, read as the reverse complement.
CCTCCCAGGGCAGCGGGCCGATCGTCTCCAGGTCCGCGGCGAGCAGCTCCGTCTCCTCCAGCCACCGCCACGCCGCGCGCGCCAGCGCCAGATCCGGATCGGGGCCCGGTGCTGCCGCCTCCAAGGCGTCGAGCCGCTCGCAGATCCAGCGCCGCCACGGCGTCCCGTACGCCGTCAGCAGCCGCAGTTCGTCGACCCGTGCGGCGGGCAGCGCCTCGGCCACCGCGCCGTCGGAGAGGAAGATGGTCAGGGCGAGGGCGTCCCGTCCCGCCCGGTACTCCAGCGTGGCCGGTTCCATCAGGTCCCCGGTCCGCAGTAGTTCGTCGGCGAGGTACTCCGCGTACATCCAGGCCATCGGGACCAGCAGTCCGCCCCCGCCGGTCGTGTCATGACGTTCCGGACGCATTCCGTGCCGTTCCTTTCCCTTCCCGGTACCGGACCGGGCGCCGTCGGCGGCCGGCTCCGGGCCGGCCCCCACGCAGCATTGAACCGGGGCGGCGCGCCCCGCGTGGCCAGAAGGGCAGGATCCGTCGGACCCGATCCGTCACAGACACGAGGTTGCGATGACCGCCGACCCGGGGGAGGGGGCACACATGCGCGAGCTGCTCGGTGCCTATGTCCTGGACGCGCTGACCGCCGAGGAGGCGGAGGAGGTCGCCCGCCACCTGCGCGGGTGCGACCGCTGCACCGCCGACTACGCGGCCGTGCTGGAGGCCGCCGCGCTGCTTCCGCTGCTGAGCGCGGAGGACCTGCTGGAGTAGCCGGGCAGATTGCGGGAGAGCACGCGCAGCGCGTAGTAGGAGCGCGATTTGACCGTTCCCGCGGGTATGCCGAGGACCTCGGCGGTCTCCCCGACGCTCAGCCCGCGGAAGTAGATCTGGACGAGCACCGCCCGGTGCTCGGGGCTCAGCGTGCGGACCGCCTCGCGCACATCGAGCGCGGCGACGGTGGAGTCGGCCGTGTCCCGGACCGCCGGCGCGCTCTCCAGCACGGCGTCACCGACCTCCGCGGGCCGGGCCAGCCGCGAGCGGCGGGCGTCGATGGCGAGCCGCCGCCCGACCGTGAACAGCCAGGGGCGCATCGACTCGTACGGCCCGTCGAAGGCCTCCGGATGCTGCCACGCCCGCACCAGCGTCTCCTGGAGCAGATCCTCGGCCCGCTGCCGGTCGCCGAAGGTCAGCCCCAGCAGGAAATGGAACAGGGCGGGCCCGTGCTCACGCTGAAGATCCGCGAGTGCCCGCTCATCGGTCGTCGTCGTGGTCATGGTGATCGCCCTCTCCGCCCAGGCCCTTCGGCCCCGCTGCCCGACGGCCGTATACGAACGCATTCGCGCCACGGGCAACAGGACAAAAGCGGTCCCGTGCGACGAGCGGTCGCACCGAGCGGCGAATGGTGCGGTGAACGGTCGGACGGCGGCCCGGAGGGGGACGGAAGGGGGACGGGAGGCGAACGCGTGAGCGCTACGGGACCACGGTGACGGGCCAGCGCCCGGCCTTCACCAGGCGCACGGCCACCGACCCGATGAAGCGGTGGCCGGCCGACTCCGAGGCGCCCACCACGACCGCGTCCGCCTTCAGTTCGTCCGAGGCGGTCACGAGCCCGTTGTACGGATCGCCCCGGAAGGTATGGAACTCCCAGCGCACGTCCCAGATGTCCTTCATCTTGTCCGTCGCGGTCCGGATCTCGTTGATCAGCCCCTCGGCGACCTCCGCGGTGGCGTCGGCGACCGGCGCGCCCAGGGCGGCACCCGCCGCCAGGACCGGCTGGACGTAGACGAGCGCGAGCATGGCCCGCTGGCGCCGGGCCAGCCCCGCCGCGTACGCCGCCGCACGCATCGAGGACTCGGAGCCGTCGATGCCCGCAACGATCACTTTCGGTCCGTCTGTGCCACGTTCGAACTGGTGGGGCTGTTGTTCTGTCACGGCAGGAGGCTATCGGTCGTCACGGCGCGTTCCGGTCCGGCCTCCCGTCCGCCCCGGCGCGCTGCTGCCGATGGCGCCCGCGCGCTCCCTCCATCGGGTGCAGAACCGCACGGATCCGGTGTCGTTGTGCGGACCGGCCGCGCGAACGTGCGAGCAGTGGGGCATGAGAGACGTTTCTACGCCGCGCAGCCGCCGCGCGCTGCTGGGACTGACGGCCGCGCTGGGCGCCGCCACCGCCGTACGTCTGGTGGCGGCGGACCCCGCCGCAACGCCGTTCCGCCGCCCCGCACCGCCCGCGCCGGCGGCCGGCCCGCAGCAGGCGGCGGACGTCCGGCCGCTCACGTACCGGCTGCGGCCCATGACGGGGGAGAACCCGCTGCCGTACCGTCCGGCGGCGCCTCCCGTCCGCACCCGCCCGTTCGAGGAACTGCCCGAGATCGGCCGGGCCATGGTCCTCACCTTCGACGACGGCCCCGACCCCCTCTACACGCCGCACATCCTGGACACCCTGCGCACCCACGACGTCCGGGCGATGTTCTTCCTCTGCGGGGAGATGGCCCACGACAACCGGGACCTGGTGCGCAGGATCTTCGACGAGGGCCACACCGTCGGAAACCACTCCTGGACCCATCCGCTGGTGACCGGCCTGTCCCGGGCCGCGGTCGCCGACGAACTGGGCCGCACCAGCGATGTCGTCGAGGAGATCACCGGCGCCCCGCCGCTCTGGTACCGCGCGCCCTACGGGGCCTGGAACCGCATCTCGTTCGAGATCGGCGCGTCCCTGGGCATGGAACCGATGGCCTGGACCGTCGACACCCTGGACTGGACCGTGCCGGGCACCGACACCATCGTCCGCCGGGTCCGCGACGGCGCGGCCCCCGGGGTCGTGGTGCTCTCGCACGACGCCGGGGGCAACCGGTCGCAGAGCGTCGCCGCGCTGCGCCGCTATCTGCCGGAACTGCTCGACGACGGGTACCGGCTCACGGTGCCCCGCCGGCTCTGACGTCAGCGGGTCTCCACCAGGCGGGCGAAGGCCACGACATTGCCGTCGTAGCCGTTGGCCTTCGTGTAGCCGCCGCCGCAGGTGATGACCCGCAGTTCGGAGCGGCCGGTGTCGCCGTACACCCGGGCGCCGGGGAAGTCGTTCTTGGAGAACACCTCCACGCCGTACACCTCGAAGACCGCGATCCGGTCGTCGCTGCGGGTGATCTCGATCCGGTTGCCCTTGCGCAGCGAGCCGAGCCCGTAGAAGACGGCGGGCCCCGCCTGGTTGTCGACGTGGCCGACGATGACCGAGGTGCCGATCTGCCCGGGGGCGACGCCGTTCTGGTACCAGCCGGCCAGATTGGGGTCCTGCGGCGGCGGGGTCTCGATCCAGCCGTCCGGGTCGAGGTTCACGTCGATCACCGGAGCGTCGACCTGGATCGCCGGGATGGTCACCCGGTCGACCGGGGCGAACGCCAGCGGCTTCACGGCGGGGCCGTCCGCCACGGGAGCGCCCGGCGCGTCCTTCTGGTGCCCCACCGAGGCCGCCGCCACCGGCTGCGGCGGACCCGGCGAGAGATCGGCGCCGTTGCGCATCAGCGCGAGACCGGTGAGCATCGCCAGCGCCAGCGCGCCCCACGGCGAGTGTCGGATGCGTTCGGGGCGCCAGTTGTCCCGGCCCATGGTTCTCCCTTCGTCGCGACGAGGGGAACGCTAGGCCGGGGCCGTCGCGGCGGCATGACGGGAAGGGCGAACGGGTGGCGGCGAACCGGGGCCCTTCTCTTCGGAGTAGTGCCCGGACAAAACTTCTGACGCTCTGTGACCTGCGGGTCCGTCAGAACCGATGTCGTCCGCCCGGCGTGTCGGATCACCGTAGTGGAGCAGTCCCGAAATGCGGTGGATCAAGGTTCTGGTGAGGGTTCGACATGGGAGGCGTTCTCGTCGATCCATCCCGGCGCACAGAGCCCCGGGGCGCTTCCCGCTGGAGGTTCGTACGATGCGTGCTACACGCGCTCTCGTGGTCGCCGCGACCGCGGTCGCCGCCCTCGGGCTCGGCGCCCCGATGGCCGCGGCCGGTGGAGACGTCGGCGGCGGCCAGAACAACGGCACCAACCAGAACGACTGGAACGACCCGGGCGACTGGGACAACGGTGGCAACGGCAACGGCAACGGCAACGGCAACGGTGACGGGAACGGGCGCGGCCGCAACAACGGGCCGAACAACGTGACCGTCGACCCCGAGCGCGTCCACCAGGGCGCGGCCATGCAGGTCACCGCCGAGGGCTGCGGCCGGGGCGGCAGCGTCTCGTCGAACGCCTTCCGTACGACCCGGCTCTCCGCCGGGCGGGTCGGCCACGCCCGGGTGCGCATCCTCAACGACGCCACCCCCGGCTCCTACAACCTGACGGTGCGCTGCGACGGTACCGACCGCACCGCGAGCCACCGATTCACGGTGCTCGACAGCCGCGGTGCGCAGGGCGGCCTGGGCGGTTCGATGGCGGCGACCCCGGCCGAGATGGGTATCGGCGCGGGCCTGGTCGCCTCGGCGGCCCTCGGCGGAGGCATGTACCTGATGCGCCGCCGGAGGGCGGGCCATGGGGCGATCTGACCGTAGGGACGCCCCCGCCGGACCGATAACCGACGTCGCCCCGGGTCCTCCACGAGGACCCGGGGCGACGTGCGTCGTGCCGTCGGCGCCGGTCAGTGCGAGCGGCTCTCCCTGCGCCGCCGCACCATGAAGACGGTGCCGGTGGCGGCGGCGACCGCCAGCGCGGTGCCGGCCACGATCTCACCGGTCCCCACGCTGTCGATGCTGCCGCCGAGACCGCCCTGCACCCCGGCCGGGGAGACCGTCGAGCCCGGGGAGACGCCCGGGGCGGGCGAGCGGGTGGAGCTGGTGGTGGGCGAGGCCGAGGCGGCGCTGACGGTGAGGTTCACCTTGGCCGTGGAACTCGGCGAGGTGTTGCAGATGAACGTCACCTCGTAGACGGCGCCGGGCTTGGCGTCCCAGTCGACCGTCGCCCGGGCCGTCCCGTTCTGGGGAATCGTGACGGTGTCGAACACCCCCGAGGACGCCGTGGCCGTGGTGGAGCAGCCCTTGGCGGCCAGGGTGACCTGACCGCCCGGCGAGATCACCGAGGGGGTGACGGTGTATCCGCCACCACTGGGCGGACCGCCCGTGGTCGCGGCGTACGCGGTCACGGCCGGGCCGGACAGGGCGAGTGCCGCGGCACCGAGCAGGGCGACGGGGGCGACACGTATTGCGCGCATGGTGAGTCCTCCGGGTCCCCGAGGAGCAGTTGCGGAACGGATTTCCACAAAGCGTCAGAAATGCACCTCGATGCGGCCACGCTAAAAGTGGCGCATTTCGCCCGCGATCGGGGAACGGCCAATGGGGCTCCGCTGTCCCCCGAGCGGCGCACCACCCGGGGGAGCGGAACGCCCTAACCCCCGGTCACCTGGGGGAACAGATCCAGGAACGGTGCCTCGGTGGCCGACAGACCCCGGCCGAAGGGGGAGTCGAAGTCCCAGATGAGGAAGAGCAGGAAGGCGATCAGCACACTGAAGAGGCCGGCCAGCAGCAGTTCACGGAAGGTGCGCCGGATCTGGAGCGTGAAGATCAGCCCCACCGTCACCACGGCCCCGGTGATGAGCCCGAACCAGACCACCCCCGGCATCGTGGCCCCGGCGCTCTGACCCCGCGCGGTGCGGGCGTCGTCGGCGGCGGCGACCTGGTCGACCAGCGGCTGGTAGGCCTGCCCCTCGTAGTCGTTCTTCGGCCGGTAGTCCGTGACATCGGCCCGCACCCGGTCCAGCAGCTCCGTGCCGCGGTCGTCGAGCCTGCCGTGGTCGGTCATCACCCGCCATTCGTCGTGCACGACGAAGCTCACATAGGCGTCGACGTCGGCGCGGATGCGGGTGCGCACCTCCACGGGGTAGGCCGAGGAGCGCGCGCTGACCTCGTGCAGCGCCTGGGCCTCCTGGCGTACGTACTCCTGGGCCGCGCCGCGTCCCTCCCAGACGCCCGCGATGGCCAGGCCCAGCACGATCGCGTACACCACGCCGATCATCATCGTCATGTACTCGATGACGTCCGGGGTTTCGGACGGGTCGTCGTCCTCGGGCAGCCTCCGATTGCTGAGGACGGCGATGGTCAGGACGACCGCGCAGGCCGCTGCCATGGCGAGGGTGAGAACAAGCCATTCCGACATGGATGCCTCCGTGGGTCATCAGGAGCGGGGCCGCAGCACGGCGACGGCGAACACCGCGGGCGCGGTGATCATGAGGGTGAGCGTGACCAGCGAGGTGTGGCGCCGGAGTGTCTTGCGGACGGGGCGGCGGTACGTGGGCAGGGCGACGGGGGCCGGCGTCGGGCGCGCGGACGGGGTGGGCGAGGGGGAGGGCCGAGGGGGCGGCGCCGGCTCGGGCGGTGGTGACGGTGCCGGAGGCGGCGGGGGCGGCGGCGCGGGCGCCGGCCGGGGTTCGGGCGACGGAGGAGGCGGGGGAGGAGGCGGAGCGGGCCGCGGGGGCGGTGGGGGTGGCGGAGCCGGGGTGGGCGTGGGCTCCGGGGCGGGTGTGGGCTCGACCGGCCCGGCCCAGCAGTCGCCGTCGCCGCTGACGGCCACCGCGGAGCCCGTGCCGTCCTCCCCGATGGACGCGTAGGCGCAGCTGTCCGCGACCGCGGGCGCGGGCGCGGTCAGCAGCCAGGTCAGGGCGACGGCCGCGGTCAGCCGGCCGATGAGTGATCCGTACACGATCGGGAGCATGGTCCGGGCCGGGGGACGGCACGCCGGAGTGTCGCCCGGTTCGCCCGATGGAGCGGACCTGGAGCACTCGGCGTTTGGAACTCCGGAACCGTGGGTGGAGGGACAAAGCGGCCTGCCGTCCTCGGGGGCGGTGCCCCGGCCCGGCCCCAGCGGCCTCTCCTGTCACAACAGCCCCTATTCTCAAGGGGGTTCGCGAGCGTGTCGCGCGACGGTGTGCCGGCGCGGGGACGGCGGGCGTTGACGTCGGAGGGCGGTCCGGGGCGGATGTCGGCGCGACCGAGGGGGAATTGCGAAGGCGACGGTGCGAAAGGCCGGCCGGGTCACGTCGGCTCTTCTCGGGGCCCGTCGTGCGAAGTGGCCGATTTGTTGTGCTCGTGGCCCAAAGTGTTCGGTGAGCTGGGAGAGAAGGTGGGAATGGGGGTCTCCGGGCGTCCTTCCTGTTCCCCGGAACGGCGAATGTCACGCGTAGCGACGGGACGGTTGCACATGCCACTGGTGTGTGACCAATAACGGACCGCTAATTTCCGTTTCCGCTCGCTCTCTTGGCGGTGGATCAGTAGCCTCTGGTCAACACTGACCATGAACATGGCCGGATCGCCGTGGCGACTTGTTGGAGACATCGATGGAGCGTCCCGCCTGGGCACCGCAAGGCATTGACATTTCGGTGCCGAGCGTGTCCCGCATGTATGACTTCTATCTGGGCGGCTCGCACAATTTCGAGGTGGACCGGGAAGCGGCCCGCAAGGCCATGGAGTTCATGCCGGGACTTCCGAAGGTGATGCAGGCGAACCGCGCCTTTATGCGCCGCGCCGTGCGCTACGCGCTGGACGAGGGCGTCAACCAGTTCCTGGACATCGGATCCGGGATACCGACTTTCGGAAACGTCCATGAGGTCGCCCAGTCCATCGACCCGGAGGCGGTCGTCGCCTATGTCGATCACGACCCGGTCGCGGTCGCACACAGTCAGGCGGTCCTGGAGGGCAACGACCGCGCCGTGATCGCCACCGCCGATCTGCGCCGCCCCGAGGAGATCCGCGACCACCCCGAGGTCGCCAAGCTGCTCGACCTCGACCGGCCGGTGGCCCTGCTGCTCGTCGCCGTACTCCACTTCATCGAGGACGCCGACGACCCGCAGGCCGCCGTCGCCGCGCTGCGCGACATGCTCGCCCCCGGCAGCCTGCTCGTCGTCACCCACGCCTCGTACGAGGGCATCCCGCTGCCCCAGGAGCAGGCCGGCGGCGCGGTCGGCGTCTACAAGGACATCCGCAATCCGCTGATCATGCGCTCCAGCGCCGAGATCGCCCGGTTCTTCGACGGCTACGAGATGGTCGAACCCGGACTGGTGGCCATGCCGGACTGGCGTCCCGAGACCCCGGGCAGCCGGGAGAACGAGGACCCGTACGCCTTCTCGGGCTTCGCCGGAGTGGGACGCAAGGCGTGAGCATCCCCGCCCAGCAGTCCGGAGCCCAGGACGCGGAGCCCGACGGGCCCGAGGACCGGCTCCGGAGATTCGCCACGATCTGGAGCCGGGCCATCTTCCCGTCCACGGCCACCTCCATGACCCGGCCGGAGTTCGAGCAGCACCTGCTCCCCCTGGCCCGGACCCTCAGCGACATCCTGCACGCGCACCCCTTCGACGCGGCCCCCGCCGCCTCGGTGGGCACCGCGCTCGTCGCCGCGCACTGCACGGACCCCGACGCCCTCAGCTCCACGCTCGGTGTCGTCGACTCGTACCTGGTGCTCTACCTCGGCGGCAACGGACCCCAGACCCTGTCCACCGAGGACGGCCGGTCCCGGGCCGCGCGCATCCAGCACGCCGTCGCCGGCGGCTTCTCCCAGGCGCTGCGCGAACGCACCCTCGCCGAGCAGGAGGCGATCGCCCGCTCCGCGCTCGCCGCGCGCTCCCAGGCCGAACAGGCCCTGCACGCCACGGAGGCCCGCTTCCGCGCCGTCTTCAAGGACGCCGCGATCGGCATCGGCATCGCCGACCTCGACGGCAACGTCCTGGAGGTCAACGACACCCTGACCCGGATGTTCGGCGGCCTGGAGAACCACGTCCTCAGCCACCGCATCAACGAATGGGTGCACCCCGAGGACTCGCCGCAGGTCTGGAAGTACTACAACGAGCTGGTGCGCGGCGAACGCGAGCACTACCGGGTCGAGAAGCCGTACTACCGCAACGACGGCACCGTGCTGTGGACCAATCTGACGGTCTCGCTGCTGCGCGACGCCGAGGGCCGGCCGGAATACCAGCTGGCGCTGCTGGAGGACACCACCGAGCGCCGGCTGCTCAACCTCCGGCTGCGGTACGAGGCCACCCACGACGCGCTCACCGGTCTGCCCAATCGCACGCTCTTCTTCGAACGTCTGGAGAAAGCGCTCTCGGCGGGCGACGGACGGCGCTTCGGCCTCTGCTACCTGGACCTCGACGGCTTCAAGGCCATCAACGACAGCCTCGGCCACGCGTCGGGCGACCGCCTGCTCGTCGAGGTCGCGGACCGGCTGCAGAGCTGCGCCACCGCGCCCGGCGAGATGGTCGCGCGGCTCGGCGGCGACGAGTTCGTCGCCCTCACCACCGGCACCGGCACGGCGGACGAGGTCGACGAGCTGGCCTGCCGGATCCTCGGGGTCCTCGGCACGCCGATCCGGCTCGACGGACGTGAACTCAGCGTGCGCGGCTCCATCGGCGTCGTGGAGGGCCCGGCCGGCGAACGCAGCGCCGCCGAGGTGCTGCGCAGTGCCGACATCACCATGTACCGGGCCAAGTCCGCGGGCGGCAACCGCTTCGAGCGCGCCGACGCGGAGGCGGACGCCCGCGCGATCACCCGGCACGGGCTGACCACCGCGCTGCCGGCGGCGCTGGAGCGCGGCGAGTTCTTCATCGAGTACCAGCCGCTCGTCCACCTCGGCGACGGTTCCGTGCACGGCGCGGAGGCGCTGGTGCGCTGGTGCCACCCGCAGCACGGGGTGCTGGGGCCCGACCGCTTCATCGCGCTCGCCGAGCACACCGGGCTCATCGTGCCGCTGGGCCGGTGGGTGCTGGAGGAGTCGGTGCGGCAGGCCAACTTCTGGCAGGAGCGGCACAGCGACGGCGGTCCCCTGCGGATCAACGTCAACCTCTCCCCGGCCCAGCTGCACCACCCCAACCTGGTCGCCGAGACGGTGGACGTCCTGGAGCGCTCGGGTCTCGAAGCCGGGGCGCTCTGCCTGGAGGTCACCGAGTCCGCGCTCATCGGGGCCGACGAGGACCTGCTGAAGCCGCTGCGGCAACTGTCCGAGATGGGCGTCGACATCGCTCTCGACGACTTCGGCACCGGCTACTCCAACCTCGCCAACCTGCGACGGCTGCCGGTCAGCGTGCTCAAGCTGGACCGTTCCTTCACCCAGGGCATGCAGCACCATCCGGCCGACCCGGTGGACCTGAAGATCGTCGAGGGGATCGTCTCGCTGGCCCACAGCCTCGACCTCGCCGTGACGGTCGAGGGCGTGGAGACCGGGGCGCAGGCGGAGCAGTTGCGCAAGCTGGGCTGCGACACGGCGCAGGGCTGGTACTACGCCCGCCCCGGCGCCCCGGACCGGATCCACTCGCTGCTGCTGGCCGACGCCGTGTGAGCCCTCCGGGCGGACGCCTCAGACGGCGTCCGCCCGGCTGGTCAGCAGCATCCGCTGCAACTCGCGGGCCGCGCGCGGCGGGGCCACGTCGCTGCGGTGCGCCAGGGCGATCGTGCGCCTCAGACCCGGCCGGGCCAGCGGCGTGGTCCGCAGATCGCGGCCCGCCCGGCCGGCCACCATGCTCGGGACGACGGCGGCGCCCAGACCCGCCCGGACGAAGCCGAGCACCGCGTCCATCTCCCCGCCCTCCACGGTGAACGACGGCTCGAAGCCCTCGGCCCGGCAGGCGGCCACGGTCAGTTCCCGCAGGTCGTACCCGTGACGGAACATCACCAGCGGAACGCCCTCCAGATCGGGGATCCGGACCTCGCCGCCCCGGCCCGGCCGGGGGGCGTCCGCCGCCGAGACCACCACCAGGTCCTCCTGGAGCAGTTCGACGGTGGTCAGCGCGGGCGAGGCCGCGGGCAGCGGCAGCACCACCAGGGCCAGATCGAGGGCGCCCCGCGCCAGCTCCCTGACCAGGTCGTGCGAACCGCCCTCCTCCAGCAGCAGCTGGATCCCCGGATGCCGGTCGTGGAAGGCGCGCAGCACATCGGGGAGGAGGCCGGTGCACAGGCTCGGGGTGGCGCCCAGCCTGACCCGGCCCCGGCGCAGCTGGGCCAGCTCCTGGACCTCGTGGCGCGCGGTGTCCGCGTCGGCCAGGATGCGCCGGGCCAGCGGGAGCAGTGCCTCCCCGGCGTCGGTGAGGGTGATGTTCCCCCGGGCCCGGCTGAACAGCTCGGCGCCCAGCTCGTTCTCCAGGGCCCGGATCTGCTGGGAGAGCGAGGGCTGCGAGACATGGACCTCCTCCGCGGCCCGGGTGAAGTGCCGGGTCTCGGCGACGGCCACGAAATAGGTGAGCTGCTGGAGCTGCATGCACCCAGCCTACCGGTGTCCATAGGGAACCTCTATGGACATGAGGCATTCCATGTCTTGGACTGATCGGGTCCTTCGGCCCTAGCGTCGTGTGCATGGCATTGGCAACGCGGACGGACCGACGGCCGTCCATGACGCGCACGCTCTGGGACTCGTCCCTCGGCAAGAAGACGATCATGGCCGTGAGCGGTCTGATCATGCTCCTCTACTTGGTCGTCCACATGCTCGGCAACCTGAAGATCTTCTTCGGGCCGGACGAGTTCAACGGCTACGCGCACTGGCTGCGGGTGATGGGCGAGCCCTTCCTGCACCACGAGTGGGCGCTGTGGATCGTCCGCGTCGTGCTCGTCGCCGCCGTCGTGCTGCACGCCGTCTCGGCGTACCAGCTCAGCCGCCGCGATCTGCGGGCCCGCCCCACCGGATACGTCCACCGCAAGGCCCGTACGAGCTACGCCACCCGGACCATGCGCTGGGGCGGCGTCATCATGGCGCTCTTCATCGTCTGGCACATCCTCGACCTGACCACCGGCACCGTGCACTCGGGCGGCTTCCAGTCCGGGCACCCGTACCAGAACGTCGTGGACACCTTCTCCACCTGGTACGGCAACGTCGTCTACATCGTCGCCGTGGTCGCCGTGGGGCTCCATGTCCGGCACGGGTTCTGGAGCGCCGCGCAGACCCTCGGCGCCGGCCGCGCGCACCGCGACCGCGCCCTCAAGATCCTGGCCAACGCCCTCGCCCTGGTGCTGACGGCGGGCTTCGTCTCCGTACCCGTCGCGGTCATGACCGGAGTGGTGAGCTGACATGAACGACTACACGCACTACACGACCGGGGAGCCGGTCACCGACACCAAGGCGCCCGGCGGCCCCGTCGCCGAGCGCTGGGACACCCGTCGCTTCCAGGCCAAGCTGGTCAACCCGGCCAACCGCCGCAAGCACACCGTCATCGTCGTCGGCACCGGCCTGGCCGGCGGCTCGGCCGGCGCCACCCTGGCCGAACAGGGCTACCACGTCGTCCAGTTCTGCTTCCAGGACTCGCCCCGCCGGGCCCACTCGGTCGCCGCCCAGGGCGGCATCAACGCCGCGAAGAACTACCGCAACGACGGCGACTCGGTCCACCGGCTCTTCTACGACACGGTCAAGGGCGGCGACTTCCGCGCCCGCGAGTCCAACGTCCACCGGCTCGCCGAGATCTCCGTCGAGATCATCGACCAGTGCGTCGCCCAGGGCGTCCCCTTCGCCCGCGAGTACGGCGGCCTCCTCGACAACCGCTCCTTCGGCGGCGTCCAGGTCTCCCGCACCTTCTACGCCCGGGGCCAGACGGGGCAGCAGCTCCTCCTCGGCGCCTACCAGGCGCTCTCCCGGCAGATCGCCGCGGGCACCGTCGAACTGCACGCCCGTACCGAGATGCTCGACCTGATCGTCGTCGACGGCCGGGCCCGCGGCATCGTCGCCCGCGACCTGATCACCGGGAAGATCGACACCTACTTCGCGGACGCGGTCGTCCTGGCCAGCGGTGGCTACGGCAACGTCTTCTACCTGTCGACCAACGCGATGAACTCCAACGCCACCGCGATCTGGCGCGCCCACCGGCGCGGCGCCTACTTCGCCAACCCCTGCTTCACCCAGATCCACCCCACGTGCATCCCGCGCACCGGCGACCACCAGTCCAAGCTCACCCTGATGAGCGAGTCGCTGCGCAACGACGGACGGATCTGGGTGCCGAAGGCCCGGGGCGACGACCGGCCCGCCGCCGAGATCCCCGAGGACGAGCGCGACTACTACCTGGAGCGGATCTACCCCGCCTTCGGCAACCTCGTCCCCCGTGACATCGCCTCCCGCGCCGCCAAGAACGTCTGCGACGAGGGCCGCGGCGTCGGACCCGGCGGCCAGGGCGTCTACCTGGACTTCGCGGAGGCCATCCAGCGGATGGGGCGCGCGAAGGTCGAGGAGAAGTACGGCAACCTCTTCGACATGTACGCGCGGATCACCGCGGAGAACCCGTACGAGACCCCGATGCGGATCTACCCCGCCGTCCACTACACGATGGGCGGGCTCTGGGTCGACTACGACCTCCAGACCACGATCCCCGGACTCTTCGCGATCGGCGAGGCCAACTTCTCCGACCACGGCGCCAACCGCCTCGGCGCCTCCGCGCTGATGCAGGGGCTCGCGGACGGTTACTTCGTCCTGCCGTCCACCATCAACGACTATCTGGCCCGCCACCCCCACCACGACGAGATCGACGCCTCGCACCCCGCCGTGGAGGAGGCCGTCGCCGAGACCGAGGACCGGCTCAACCTGCTGCTCGCCGTCGACGGCGACCGCACCCCCGACTCCTTCCACCGGGAGATCGGCGAACTCATGTGGGAGTACTGCGGCATGGCCCGCACCGAGGAGGGCCTGCGCACGGCGCTCGCCCGGATCCCCCGGATCCGCGAGGAGTTCTGGCGGCGCATCAAGGTCCCGGGCACCGGCGAGGAGTTCAACCAGTCCCTGGAGAAGGCCAACCGCATCGTCGACTACCTGGAGCTCGCCGAGCTGATGTGCCTCGACGCGCTGCACCGCGAGGAGTCCTGCGGAGGCCACTTCCGCGAGGAGTCGCAGACCCCCGACGGCGAGGCCGCCCGCCGTGACGAGGAGTTCTCCTACGCCGCGGCCTGGGAGTTCTCCGCCACCGGCGAAGCCCCCGTCCTGCACAAGGAAGACCTCGTCTTCGAGTACGTCCACCCCACCCAGCGGAGCTACGCATGAAGCTCACCCTGCGCGTCTGGCGCCAGAAGAACGCCGACACCCCCGGCGCCATGTCCACCTACCAGGTGGACGGCATCTCCCGGGACATGTCCTTCCTGGAGATGCTCGACACCCTCAACGAGGAACTCATCCTCGCCGGCGAGGACCCCGTCGCCTTCGACCACGACTGCCGCGAGGGCATCTGCGGCGCGTGCAGCCTCGTCATCAACGGCGACGCCCACGGACCGGAGCGCACCACCACGTGCCAGCTCCACATGCGGTCCTTCGAGGACGGCGACACCATCGACATCGAACCCTGGCGCGCCTCCGCCTTCCCGGTCGTCAAGGACCTGGTCGTGGACCGCTCCGCCTTCGACCGGATCATCCAGGCCGGCGGCTACATCACCGCCCCGACCGGCACCGCGCCCGACGCGCACGCCACCCCGGTGCCGAAGCCGGACGCCGACTTCGCCTTCGAGCACGCCGAGTGCATCGGCTGCGGCGCCTGCGTCGCGGCCTGCCCCAACGGCTCGGCCATGCTCTTCACCTCGGCGAAGGTCAACCATCTGAACGTGCTGCCGCAGGGCGCCCCCGAGCGCGAGACGCGGGTGCTCGACATGGTGGAGCAGATGGACAGCGAGGGCTTCGGCGGCTGCACCCTCACCGGGGAGTGCGCCACGGCCTGCCCGAAGGGCATTCCGCTGCCGTCGATCTCGGCGATGAACAAGGAGTGGCTGCGCGCCACCCGCAGGGTCCGCCGCTGAACCGGGGCCGGACGGGCCGGTTCCCGGCCCCGGAGGCCGCCCGCCTCCGGGACCGGGAGGGCCCGTGCCGCCTCCGGCAGGTCAGGAGGTGACGGAGAGGTCGTCCGCGTAGACCGTGCCCTGCGCGTACCAGCCGTGGACGTAGACGGTCACCGTGCCGGACGCCCCGGTGGTGAAGGCCACCGACTGCTTGGCGTACCCGCTCGACGAGCCCCACGTGCCGGCCGTCGCCCCGCCCCGGACCCCGAGGTAGCCGTAGCTGCCCTGGACGTATCCCTGAAGCGTGTACTTCGTGTTGGGCGACAGGGTCAGCGTCTGGGTGCACTCACCGGTCTGCGAGCCGGTGGCCGCGACGGCCAGGGCGTGCGTACCGCCGTGCACCGGGCTGGAGACGACCGCGCCGCCGGACTGGCAGGTCCAGGGACCCAGCGCGCCGCTCTCGAAGTCGCCGTTCACCAGCGCCCCGGTGCCGCCGCCCGGACCGGACACGGTCAGGGTGTACGGCGCCGAGTGGCCGAGCGTGCCCGCCGTGCCGGTCACGTTGATGGTGTACGTGCCCGGAGCCACCGAGGCGGTGGTGGCCAGCGTCAGGGTGGAGCTGCCGCCCGCGGTGACCGAGGCGGGGCTGAGCGTCGCGGTCACCCCGGCCGGGGCCCCGCTCGCCGTGAGCGCGACGGTCTGCGCGGTGCCCGAGGTGACGGCCGTCTTCACGGTCGCCGTGGCCGAACCGCCCGGCGCCACCGTCGCGGACCCGGGGCTGACCGCCACCGAGTAGTCATTGGTCACCGGACCGGACCCGCCGCTGGTGAACGGGGCGAAGGTGTGGCTGAAGTACCAGGTGTCCTGCGCGATGCCGGAGCAGGTGTCGCTGCCGCCGGTGCCGGGGCAGCCCCCGTTGTCGCGCTGGAGCGCCCAGAACGACAGGGTGCTGACGCCCTTGGAGACCGCCCAGTTGTAGACCTGGACCGCGTCGGCCGTGGTGAAGGTCTCGGCCGGTCCGTAGTCGTCGATGCCGGGCATCTCGATGATGCCGGTCATGCCCCAGAGCTGGGCGTCGGTCTTCGACGGGTACAGGTTCGCCAGCTGGCCCTTGAGCCCGGTGATGGCGGTCTGGGTGTCGTTCGCCATGTTGTGCGAGGCGCCGTCGTAGTAGTCGAACGTCATGAGGTTGACGACGTCGACCTTGGCACCGTTGGACACCGCGTTCTCCAGCACCGCGAGTCCGCTCTCGGCGAGCCCGTGGGTGGTGGTGGGCAGGGTGTACGAGATCTGCACCGAGCGCCCGTTGGCGGCCGCCCAGTCCTGGACCTTCTTGATCGCCTTGTTGCGGCGGTCGATCCCGGCGTTGTTCTCCAGGGAGTTGTCCTCGATGTCCATGTCGAGGCGGGACACGTCGTAGGTCGTGATGACCTTCTCGTACGCCGCCGCGATGGCGTCGACGTCCGTGCAGCTGTCCGCGATCTCGGTGCCGGTGTTGTCGGCGGTGTAGCCACCGAACGAGGGGATCACGTCACCGCCGCGCGAGCGCATGGTGGTGAAGTCGGCGCCGAACTCGGACTGGGCGATGGGGGAGCCCGAATCGCCGTTCCAGTAGGGGGTGCAGGACCCCTTGGTGGCGGCCTGGATGAAGGCCATGGTCAGGTACTTGGCACCGGACGCCTGGGCGAGCGCGGCCGGGCTGTCGCCGTTCCACGCCTCGAAGTACGGGGCGAAGACGTGCGCGGGAAGGGGGGTGGCGGCGGTGGCGGCGGCCTGCGCGCCGGAGCCCGATCCGAGGACCAGACCTGCGGTGGCGACGACGGTGGCCATGGCGCTCAGGACGGCGCCGACTGTTCGTGGACGTCTCATGGGGCAGCTCCCAGCGGGGTGAGACAGCGGGCGGATCGCACGGCTCTGCCGCGCCCGTGGGGGACGCGGTCCGTTCCTGTGATTCCCGGCCGGGGTCACATGCCTCACGGCCATGCGCGCCGTGAGGCATGCCCATGATTGGTCTGGACCAGATAACTGTCAATAAACTTTACTGTTTCATGCCCTGCGCCCGACTGAAGAACAACTCATGGAGGCGTGGTGGAAGTTGACGAGGGCCGGGCGCCTCGTTCGAGATGCGTCGGGGACGCCTCACCGCCGCAGCGCGGCCCGCAGATACCCGGCCGTCCGGCTGCCCGCCGCCCCCGCGACCTCCAGCGGCGGCCCCTGGGCGACGATCCGCCCGCCCCGGTCACCGCCTCCCGGACCGAGGTCGATCACCCAGTCGGCACCCGCCACCACGGCCATGTCGTGCTCCACCACCACGACCGTGCCGCCCGCGTCGACCAGCCCGTGCAACTGCCGCATCAGCACCTCGACATCGGCCGGATGCAGCCCGGTCGTCGGCTCGTCCAGCAGATACAGGGTGCGGCCCCGGCGGGCCCGCTGGAGCTCCGCCGCCAGCTTGATCCGCTGCGCCTCGCCCCCGGACAGCTCGGTGGCCGGCTGGCCGAGCCGCAGATATCCGAGACCCACGTCCAGCAGCGTCCGCAGACTGCGTTCGGCCGAGGGCGTGTCCGAGAAGAACCCGGCCGCCGACTCCACCGTCAGATCCAGCACCTGGGCGATGTTCAGCCCCCGCAGCGTGACGTCGAGCGTCTCGGGGTTGTACCGCGCGCCGTGGCAGTCCGGGCAGGGTGCGTACGTACTGGGCAGGAAGAGCAGCTCCACCGAGACGAAGCCCTCGCCCTGGCAGGTCTCGCACCGCCCGCCCGCCACGTTGAACGAGAACCGGCCGGCCCGGTACCCCCGCTCCCGGGCCAGGTCCGTCGCGGCGAACAGCTTGCGCACCACGTCGAAGAGACCGGTGTACGTCGCCAGATTGGAGCGGGGCGTCCGCCCGATCGGCCGCTGGTCCACCTGGACCAGCCGGTCCACCGCCTCCAGCCCCTCCGCCGACGCGCACCCCGGCGCCGCGTGCTCCTCGCCGCCCTCGTCGTCACCGGCCGCCCGCCGGTCCGCGAGCGCCCCGGCCAGCACCTGGCCCACCAGCGTCGACTTCCCTGAACCGGACACCCCGGTCACCGCCGTGAACACCCCGAGCGGGAAGGACGCGTCGAGCCCGCGCACGTTGTGCCGCTCCACCCCACGCAGCCGCAGCCAGCCGGTGGGGGCGCGGACCTCGCGCACCGGGGCGGGGGAGTCGTCGAACAGGAAGCGCCGCGTCGCCGACTCCGGGACCTGCGC
Source organism: Streptomyces sp. NPDC001515 (assembly GCF_053597115.1). NCBI lineage: Bacteria > Bacillati > Actinomycetota > Actinomycetes > Kitasatosporales > Streptomycetaceae > Streptomyces > Streptomyces sp. NPDC001515. The sequence continues at coordinate 206,152 of NZ_JBSFHN010000007.1, read as the reverse complement.
GAGCCCGGCCGGCGGACCGCTGTGCAGCACCCGCCCGCCGTGCTCCCCGGCCAGCGGCCCCACGTCGACCAGCCAGTCCGCCCGCCGCACCACGTCCAGCTGGTGCTCCACGACGAAGACGGTGTTGCCGGCCTCCTTCAGCCGTCCGAGCACCCCGAGCAGCGCCTCCGTGTCCGCCGGGTGCAGCCCGGCCGACGGCTCGTCCAGCACGTAGACCACGCCGAACAGCCCCGAACGCAGCTGGGTGGCCAGCCGCAACCGCTGGAGTTCGCCGGACGAGAGCGTCGGAGCCGTACGGTCCAGACTCAGATACCCCAGGCCCAGCTCCGTCACCGTCCCGATCCGGGCCAGCAGATCCGCCGTCAGCACCCGGGCCGTGCCGTCACCCCCGGCCGACGACAACACCTCCGCGAGATCCGTCAGCGCCAGACCCGCCAGCTCGGCGATCGTGCTCCCCGCGAACGTGACCGCCAGCGCCTCGGGCCGCAGCCGGCTCCCGCCGCAGACCGGACAGGGCGCGCTCGTCAGGAACCGCTCGGCCTTCGCCCGCAGCGCCCGGCTCCGGGAGTCGGCGAAGGTATGCATCACATAGCGCCGCGCGCTCATGTACGTGCCCTGGTACGGGCGCTGGATCCGGCCGGCGTCACGCACCGGATGCACGGTCACCACCGGCTGCTCGTCGGTGAACAGGATCCACTCCCGGTCCGCCGGGTCCAGCTCCCGCCACGGCCGGTCGATGTCGTAGCCCAGCGCGTCCAGCACATCGCGCAGGTTCTTGCCCTGCCACGCCCCCGGCCAGGCGGCGATGGCCCCCTCCCTGACGGACCGGTCCGGATCGGGGACCAGCAGTTCCTCGGTCGTGCGGTGCACCCGCCCGAGACCGTGGCACTCCGGGCACGCCCCGGCGGCCGTGTTGGGCGAGAAGGCGTCCGAGTCCAGGCGTTCGGCTCCCTCCGGATACCGCCCCGCCCGCGAGAACAGCATCCGCAGGGAGTTGGACAGCGTCGTCACCGTCCCCACCGAGGAGCGGGCGCCCGGCGCCGAACGCCGCTGCTCCAGCGAGACGGCCGGCGGGAGCCCGGTGATCTCCCCGACCTTCGGCGCCCCCACCTGGTGGATGAGCCGGCGGGCGTACGGCGCCACGGACTCGAAGTAGCGGCGCTGCGCCTCGGCGTAGATCGTGCCGAACGCGAGCGAGGACTTGCCCGAGCCCGAGACGCCCGTGAAGACCGTGAGGGTGTCGCGCGGGATGTCCACCCGGACGTCCCGGAGATTGTGCTCGCGGGCGCCGCGCACCCGGACGTACGGATCGTGAGGGGTGGTCATGGGGGCGTGACTCCGTACGGTTCGGATGGGCCGACCGGGGCAAAGGGGCTGATTCCCGGGCGTGCCGACGATATCGCGGGGGCCTGCGGGCCGTGCCGGGTGGCAGGGCGCGGCGGGGACTTGGTTTGCTGGGGCCATGACGGACGACGCCCGGCCGCTGGCCGTATTCGATCTGGACGGCACGCTCGCGGACACCGCGCACCGGCAGCACTACCTGGAAGGGTCCCCGCGCGACTGGGACGGCTTCTTCGCGGCGGCGTCCGAGGACCCGCCGCTGCCCGAGGGCGTACGCCTGGTCCTCGACAGCGCCGAGGAGTGCGAGGTCGTCTATCTGACGGGGCGGCCGGAGCGCTGCCGCAGGGCGACCCTGGCCTGGCTCGCCCGGTACGGGCTGCCGGAGGGGCGGCTGCACATGCGGGGCAACCACGACCGGCGCCCCGCCCGGCGGACCAAGCTGGAGATCCTGGAGCGGATGGGGCGCGAGCGCACGGTCCGGGTGCTGGTGGACGACGACGAACTGGTCTGCGACGCCGCCGAGCGGGCCGGATTCACCGTGGTGCGCGCCCGCTGGGCGACGGCCTCGCCCGCTGTGAAGGATGCGCAGGAGCGCGAGGGGCGCACCTGAGATCCCCTGGTGGCCGGGGTCGAGGGCCCGGCTGGGTCAGGCCGGATCATCGAGCCGGAAACCCACTTTCAGGCCGACCTGGTAGTGCTCGATTCGGCCATCCTTGATCTGGCCGCGCACCTCGGTGATCTCGAACCAGTCGAGATTGTGCAACGTTTCTGAAGCTCTTGTGATGCCGTTGTGAATGGCCGCGTCGACCCCGTCATGGGAGGTTCCTACGATCTCGGTGACGCGATACGTGTGATTTGACACCTTTTTTCTCCTCTCGCCTCTACCAAGGTGCCCCACCGGGGCGAGGTTCGCGAGTGAGCGACCGTCGACGCGCCGTTCCCGAGCGCCTTGACCAAAGGATTTGGTACATACCAAAATCCAGCCACGCCCGTGCGAGCGCAGCCCGCAGTCCCCCACACCGGGTCCGCACTATTGTCGAGCCGTTCCGCAGAAGGTGACCCCGTGAAAAACCGTGTGCTCGTCGGATCCATTGCCGTGATTTCCTCGCTCGCCCTGGGCGGGTGCGGAATGATTCCCGGTTCCGGCGGTTCGGGCAGCAAGAAGGTCACGATCTGGCTGATGAAGGACAGCGCGACCGCCGACTTCCTGGACCGGTTCAAGAAGTCCTACGAGGAGGAGCACTCCTCGATCGAACTGGAGTTCAAGATCCAGGAGTGGGGCGGCATCGGGCCGAAGGTGCTCGACGCGCTGTCGGGCAAGGACACCCCCGACGTCATCGAGGTCGGCAACACCCAGGTCGCCACCTACGCCCAGACCGGCAACCTGCGCGATCTCACCCTGGAGTCCATGCGTGACCTGGGCAGCGAGGACTGGATCCCCGGTCTCGCCGAGCCCGGCAGCATCGGCGGCGTCCAGTACGGCATACCCTGGTACGCGGCCAACCGCGTGGTGATCTACAACACCGACCTGTTCGAGGAGGCGGGGATCAAGACCCCGCCCAAGACCAGGGACGAGTGGATCGAGGACACCGAGAAGCTCAACCGCGACGGCAATCAGGGCATGTATCTGCCCGGCCAGAACTGGTACGTGCTCTCCGGATTCATCTGGGACGAGGGCGGCGAACTCGCCAGTGACAAGGAAGGCGACTGGCGGGGCGAGCTGGACACCCCGGCGGCACTGCGCGGCATGGACTTCTATTCCCGGCTCCAGGCCCTGGGCGACGGTCCCAAGGACGCCGACGAGGAAAAGCCCCCGCAGACCGATGTGTTCGCCAAGGGGAATGTCGCACAGATCATCTCCACCCCCAGTTCCGTGCCGCTGATCGAGAAGGCCAACCCCGAACTCAAGGGAAAACTGGGCTTCTTCCCGATCCCGGGCAAGACCGCCAAGGCGCCCGGCTCCGTCTTCACCGGCGGCTCCGACCTGATCATCCCCCAGAAGGCCGACCAGCGCAGCGCCGGCTTCGAGGTCATCAAGGCCCTCGCCGGGGAGAAGTGGCAGACCGACCTCGCCAAGACCATGAACTACGTGCCCAACAAGCACTCGCTCGCCAAGGTCGTCGAGGGCGACGAGAGCACCGCGGCCATGGCCGAGGGCGCCCGGCGCGGCCACGCCACCCCCAACTCGCCGCAGTGGGTGGCCGTCGAGTCCGACAACCCGATCAAGCCGTACATGACGGCCGTCCTCCAGGGCGAGGACCCGAAGACCGCGGCCAAGCGGGCCTCCGAGAAGATCACCGCCCTGCTCGCCGGAAGCTGACCCCACCGTACGACGGCCCCGCCGCACCCCGGCGGGGCCCGCACCGCACCACGGGATTCAGCCGTCGCACATCCCGGCGCTCCATGGCGGACACGTCGAATCCAGCCGGTCACGGAAGAAGTAAGGAGCCGGCCCCGCACACCGCGGGCGCCCGGCAGCCGCCCTTGCCGACCCGTCCCCGGAGTCCGTCATGCATGTGCTGCCCTCCGACCCGCCCACCGCCACCCCCTCCCTCCCCGCCCCGCGGCACACCCGGGACACCGCACCCGAACCGCCCCGCTACCGGGTCGGCCTCGCCACCGACCAGGCCGGCATCCGCGCCGCCCAGCGCCTGCGCCACCAGGTCTTCTCCGCCGAGTTCGGCGCCCGGCTCGACGGCCCCGAACCCGGACTGGACACCGACGCCTTCGACGCCCACTGCGACCACCTCCTGGTCCGCGAGACGGCCACCGACGAGGTCGTCGCCACCTACCGGCTGCTGCCGCCCGACCGCGCCCGCATCGCCGGACGCCTCTACGCCGAGACCGAGTTCGATCTCACCCGGCTCGCCCCGCTCCGCGACGACCTGGTCGAGGTCGGCCGCTCCTGCGTCCACCCCGCCCACCGCGACGGCGCCGTCATCGCCCTCATCTGGGCCGGACTCGCCCGCTACATGGAACGCACCGGACACACCTGGCTGGCCGGCTGCTGCTCGATCCCGCTCTCCGACGGCGGCGCGTCCGCCGCCGCTGCCTGGGAGACCGTGCGGACCAGGTACCTGGCGCCCGAGGAGTACTGGGTCTCCCCGCACCGGCTCTGGCCCACCCCCGCCCCTCTCCCCGGCGCCCGCCGCGGACTCGCCGGACTGCCGCCGCTGCTCCGCGGCTATCTGCGCCTCGGCGCCCGGGTCTGCGGAGCCCCGGCCCACGACCCCGACTTCCAGGTCGCCGACCTCTACGTCCTGCTCTCGCTGCGCGCGACCGACCCCCGCTACCTGCGCCACTTCCTCTCGCTCGCCCCGCAGCAGTGAGCGTCTGGCTGCCCGTCTCGCCGTGCACCCCGGCCGGCTGCGCCACCCGGACCGGCCCGGCCCGCCACCCGGTCACCGCGTCCCTCCTCCTGCTCACCGGGTGCGCGGCCGTGCTCACCGGAGTGGTGGGCGCCCCCCTCGCCCTGCTCCTGAACCCCGCCGCCCGCGCCGGAATCGTCCGCGCCTGGGCGTACACGGTGATCCGGGCGTTCGGCGTACGGGTGCGGATCGTCGGCCCACCCCCGCGACGGCTTCCCGGACCGGGCGCCCTCGTCGTCGCCAACCACGTGTCCTGGCTCGACATCCCGCTGGTCGCCGCGGTGTGCCCCGGCCGGATGCTCGCCAAGAGCGACATCCGGCACTGGCCGCTGCTCGGACCGCTGGCCGCGCTCGGCGGCACGCTCTTCGTGGAACGCGACCGGCTGCGGACCCTGCCCGCCGCCGTGCGCACCGTCAGCGGGGCGCTGAGGAAAGGGGGCAGGGTGGTCGTCTTCCCCGAGGGGAGCACCTGGTGCGGGCGCGGCCCCGGAGGCCGGTTCCGGCCCGCACCGTTCCAGGCGGCGATCGACGCGCACGCCGCCGTCCTGCCGCTGCGCATCCGCTACCGGACCCCTGGGCCGCACGGAGCCGGCCCGGTCACCGCCGGGGCCGCCGCCTTCGTCGGGGACGACCCGCTCACCGCCTCCCTGTGGCGGGTGGTGCGGGCGGCCGGGCTGACCGCCGAGATCCACGTCCTGGCACCGATCCCGGCGGGCAGCGTCCCCGGCCGCCGCGCGCTTGCCCTCCTCGCTCAGTCCACGGTCGCCAGCGACAGCGCGAACCGGCCCGCCGCGTCCGTCCACCACTGAGACAGCCGCAGCCCGGCGCGGGCCAGTTCCTCCCGCACCCCGGCCTCGCGGAACTTCGCCGACACCTCCGTCCGCACCTCCTCGCCCTCCTCGAAGGGGACCACCAGATCCAGTTCCGGAATCTTCACGGTCAGCGCCCGCCGGGCCCGCAACCGCATCTCGATCCACTCCTCGCGCGGATTCCACCGGGCCACGTGCGCGAAGTCCTCCGGGACGAAGTCCGCGCCAAGCTCCCGGTCCACGACCGCCAGCACGTTCCGGTTGAACGCCGCCGTCACCCCGGCCGCGTCGTCGTACGCCGCGACCAGCACCTCCTCGTCCTTCACCAGATCCGTCCCCAGCAGCAGCGCGTCGCCGGGGGAGAGCAGGGCGCGCACCGACGCCAGGAACGCCGCCCGTTCGTCCGGGAGCAGATTGCCGATGGTGCCGCCCAGGAACACCACCAGCCGGGGCCCCGGCGTCGCGGGCAGGGCCAGCCGCGCGGTGAAATCGGCGATCAGCGCGTGCACGGACAGCTCGGGCCGCTCCGCCAGCAGCGCCTTCGCCGCCCCGCGCAGCGCGCTCTCGCTCACATCGACCGGTACGTAACTGTGCAGCTCCGGCAGTGCGTCCAGCAGATGCCGGGTCTTCTCGGAGGAGCCCGAACCCAGCTCGACCAGGGTGCGGGCCCCGGTGGCCGCCGCGATCTCCTCCGCGCGGTCGATCAGGATCTCCCGCTCGGCGCGCGTCGGGTAGTACTCGGGCAGCCGGGTGATCTCCTCGAACAGCTCGCTGCCCCGGGCGTCGTAGAACCACTTCGGCGGCAGCGTCTTGGGGCGCCGGGACAGACCGTGCAGGACGTCGGCGCGCAGCGCCGCGTCCGTGGCGTCCTCCGGCAGGGTGCGGGTCAGCAGGAAGGGACTCACTCGGTGGGCTCCTTGAGCGGGGTCAGCAGGACGTCGGACCGGGTCGCGGTCAGCAGGGTGCGGTCGGGGACCTCGCGCCAGCGCGGATCGTCGTCGTAGGGCTCCGAGGCGACGACGGTGTGCCGGCCGGGTTCGGAGAGGTAGCACAGGGTGTCCCCCCAGGCGGTCGCCACGATGGTCCGGCCGTCGGTCAGCAGCAGATTGAGCCGGGAGCCGGGGGCCGCCTCGGCGACCTCGCGCACGGTGGCGGCGACGGCCCCGGGGAGGGCGTCGCCCGCCGCCAGCCGGTGGCGGACGAGCGCCCAGACCAGGGCGGAGTCGCAGCGGGCGGTGAGGCCGAGCAGTTCGGCCGGCGCGAGCGTGGCGGCGGGGCCCGTCAGGGAGCCGGGCCACCCCTTCACCGCGCCGTTGTGGCTGAACAGCACCCCGTCCGCACGGAACGGGGCGGCCGCCGCCTCCCCGTCCGGGTCCGCCTCGGTGGCGTCCCGGACCGCGCCGAGAAAGGCGTGGCTCCGTACGACGCGCGCCAGATCGGCGAAGGTCTGGTCGCCCCACACGGGCCCCTGCCGCCGGTAGCGGGCGGGCTCCGGATCGCCCTGCGCGTACCAGCCGACGCCGAATCCGTCCGCGTTGACCGTCCCGTACCGCTGCCGGCGCGGCTCCCACGACTGGCGCACCAGTGAGTGCGGCGGCTCGGTCAGCAGCACCCCGAGCGGCACGGGCGGCCCCAGATAGGCGAGATGACGGCACATCACAGATCCCTGGCGGTACGGAAGCCGGAGAAGATCTGGCGCCGCACGGGCAGGTCCCAGTTGCGGAAGGTGCCCCGGCAGGCGACCGGGCCGACCGCGAAGGAACCGCCCCGCAGCACCTTGTGCTCCGGGCCGAAGAACACCTCCGAGTACTCGCGGTAGGGGAACGCCGCGAACCCCGCGTACGGCAGGAAGTCACTGGACGTCCACTCCCACACGTCCCCGATGAGCTGCCCCGCGCCCGACGGGGCCCGCCCCGCCGCGTACGCGCCCGCCGGCGCCGGACGCAGATGGCGCTGCCCGAGATTGGCGTGCTCGGGTGTCGGGTCCTCGTCGCCCCACGGATAGCGCCGGGAGCGCCCCGAGGCCGGATCGTGCCGGGCGGCCTTCTCCCACTCCGCCTCGGTGGGCAGCCGGCGCCCGGCCCAGCGGGCATAGGCGTCGGCCTCGTACCAGCTGACGTGCAGCACGGGTTCGTCGGCCGGCACGGGCTCGGTCACCCCGAAGCGGCGGCGCAGCCACTGCCCGGCGTCGCGGTGCCAGAACAGCGGCGCCGAGAGCGCGTGCTCACGGACCATGGCCCACCCCTCGGGGGCCCACCAGCGCCGCTCCGCGTACCCGCCGTCCTCGATGAACGCCTGGTACGCGGCGCAGGTCACCGGCGCGGTGTCGATGTGGAATCCGGGCACCTCGCGGCGGTGCGCGGGACGTTCGTTGTCGAGCGCCCACGGCTCGGTGGAAGTCCCCATGGTGAACGGACCGCCGGGGATCAGGACCTCGGCCGGCAGCCCGGCCGCGTCCTGCGCCCGGGGCGGCTCCGGGGCGCTCAACGCGGCCGGTCCGGATCGCAGTTGATGGGTGATCAGCATCGTCTCGTCGTGCTGCTGCTCGTGCTGCGCGATCATCCCGAAGGCGAACGCGGACCGGATCAGCGGACGGCCGCCCAGCGGCGTGGACTCCAGGACGTCCAGCGCCCGCCCGCGCACCTCGTGGGCATACGCGCGCGCCTCGGCGGGCGGCAGGAGCGGCAGCGACGGGCGGGTGGCGCGCGGATGCTCGAAGGCGTCGTACAGTCCGTCGATCTCCGGCCGCATGGCCTCGCGGCCGGCCACCCCGCGCAGCAGCCACAGCTCCTCCTGATTGCCGATGTGCGCCAGGTCCCAGACCAGCGGTGACATCAACGGCGAGTGCTGCGCGGTCAGTTCGTGGTCGTCCACGCTGTCGGTCAGCAGTGTGGTGCGGGCGCGGGCGGTGAGCAGCGCGTCCAGCGCGCGGGCGCGCAGCGCCTCGGGCTCCGCGTCCGTCGTCGTGCCGCGCGGTTCGTGCACGGGGCCGGGGGATTGGGTCATGACAGGGTCCCCTTCGCATCGGCGGGAGTCCGGTCCCGGCCGGTCGTCAGCAGTCCGCGCAGATCGTCGGCGGGACATCGGCCGCGTGCGACGTAGCGGTCGCGGAAGCGGGCCACCGCGTCCTGGACGCGGGCGGTCGCGCCCCGGCGGGGCAGGGCCTCCAGCGCGAGGTCGAAACAGGTGGCGGCCGCCGCCCGCAGCTCGGGGTCGGTCAGCCCGTCGCGGGCCGCGGCCACCCAGAGCGGATTGCGCGGGGCGGACGGCGTGCCGGCCGTCTCGGCCAGGGGTTTGACGGTGCGGTACACGGTCTCGGCGGCCTCCGGGTCGTCGAACAGGGCGGTGGTCACGGCGAGCGGCACCAGCCAGCCGTCCTCGCCGGACTGGGCGTCGATCATGCGCAGCTCCAGATGCCCGCGCGGCCGTACCGGCGGGAAGAGCGTGGTCACGTGGTAGTCGAGATCGGCCCGGTCCGGACGTCGGGGGCCCCCGCGCCGGATCCAGTCGCGAAAGGTCAGCCCCTCGGGCACCGCCCACGGCCCCTTCTCGCCCCGGATGCACAGCACCGGGGTGTCCAGCGCGTGGGCGGCCCAGGCGTCGCGCGGCGGCAGCTGCCCGGAGGGCGCCAGGGTGCGCAGCGGGTCCAGATCGGCCCACAGCGACTGGCGCGTCGACCGCCAGGCCGTCGGCCGCCCCAGCCGGAAGGGCGAGTTGGCGAACGCCGCGACCAGGACCGCCCCCAGCAGATGGGCGAGCTGCCAGCGCCGCCCGTAGCCGAGCGGCCCCGGCTCCTCCTCCCCGGCGTCCAGGCAGACCTGGACCGAGGCGCTGGTGCACATCATGGCGCGGCCCGCCGGGCCGCACCGGTCGAAGGCGGCCTCCATGGCGTCGTACCGGGGTTCGCGCAGCGTCCGGTACGGCGGATTCCAGGGATCGACGCCGAGCCCCGCCGGGACCAGGCCCAGGGTGTCGAGGGTGTCGCGGACGGCGGCGAGATCGGCGGAGGTTTCCTCGACGCACGCCATGAGGGAGTCGGCGGGGCGCGAGCTGAGCTCCAGCTGGCCGCCGGGTTCGAAGGTCAGCGCCGCGTTGAGGGGCAGCGCCCGGACGGCCTCCGCGGCCGTCTGGAGTCGGTGGGGCGAAACGGGGTTCCGTGGCCGTTCACGGTCGTGGAGCAGCCATTCGAGTTCGACGCCCACGTAGGTGGGCGGTCCCGTCTTGAAGCAGATGCCATGCAGTAAATCCTCCGCCTCGCCCTCGCCGAGCGGGGTGCTCTGGCCGGGCGGACCGTGGCCGCCGGGTGTGTCGGATGACATGCCGGGCCTCCTGTTCCGGTGCGTCCGTCCTACCCAAACCTCTGCCGGGGGATCGCACAAGGGTGCCCCTGCGCGACGGAAAACCGCTTGCGGCCGAGCCGCCCGGGGGCCGACGATGCCCCGTATGCACCATAAGGGGGACGGGCCGTGAGCGCCCGGCTGCGCGGAATCGCGCGCGAGACCGAGACCGTCGTCGCGGAGGGCGGCTACCGCACCGAGGACGGCCGCGAGGTGAGCATCCAACGGGCCCTGACGGCGGCCCTGTCCGGAACCAGGCTGTACGGGCCGGATCCCGTTCCGGTCGCGGTCCTGGACCGCGACCGCACCCCGGCCGTCGAGGTCACCGGGGAGAGCAGCCTCGCGGCGGCCGCCCGGATGACCCGGGAGGCGCCGGGCAAGGTGGCCGTGCTGAACTACGCGTCCGCGCGCAACCCCGGGGGCGGCTACCTCAACGGGGCGCAGGCCCAGGAGGAGGCGCTCTGCCGGGGCTCGGCGCTGTACGCGACGCTGCTGCGGGCGCCCGAGTTCTACGCCCACCACCGCGCGGAGCGCAGTGCGTTCTACACCGACCGGGTCATCCACTCTCCCGGCGTACCGGTCTTCCGCGACGACCGGGGCCGGCTCCTCGACGTCCCGTACACGGCGGGGTTCCTCACCTCGCCCGCGCCCAACGCGGGCGTGATCCGGGCGCAGACCCCGCAGAAGGCCCATCTGGTTCCCGCCGCGCTCGCCTCGCGCGCCGAACGGGTGCTGGAGGTCGCGGCGGTCCGGGGCTACCGGCGGCTGGTGCTGGGGGCGTGGGGCTGCGGGGTCTTCCGCAACGACCCGGCCGAGGTGGCGGGGGCGTTCCACGCCCACCTCACCGGGGCGGGGCGGTTCGCCGGCCACTTCGAGCAGATCGTCTTCGGCATCCTCGACCGGAACGAGGACTCACCGACCCGGGCCGCGTTCGCCCGCACCTTCGCGGAACAGACGCGAGTCTCACCCTGAGGTCGAGGTCGAGGTCGAGGTCACGGCGTGGCGGGCGCCGCCCCGGCCCGGACGGCCCCGCTCGGCCGTTCGGGTCGGTGACCGGCGGTCACCCCGGGGCGGGCGTACGGCCGCACCGGCCGTCAGCGCCAGCCGTAGCGTTCGCGGAGCCGACCGACCACCAGGTCGAACCTGTCCCGGTCCAGCGCGCACGCCTCACGCCGCATCCCGTCCTCGTGCACCCGCAGCACCCGGTCCAGATCGACCCACGACGGCCGCCCCGAGCTGTCCCAGGGCCCCGCGCCCAGCGCCACCCACTCGCGGTCCCGGTCGTGCTGCTTGCTGGAGAGCTGGACCGCGAGCAGCGTCCCTCCGGCCTCGCGGGCGACGACGAGAACCGGCCGGTCCTTGCCGCGCCCGTCGTTCTCCTCGAACGGCACCCACGTCCAGACGATCTCGCCCGGATCGGGGTCGCCGTCGCGGTCGGGGGCGTAGGAGGTGCGGACCGGGCCCACGGCCTGCGGGTCGGCCTCGGTGGTGGCGGAGGAGCCGGTACGGCCGGGGAAGGCGGCCGGGTCGTCGGTGCTGTCGCTGCGGTGCTGGAAGCTCATCGCCACACCGTAGGACGCGCGCCCCGGCCGGTGCCGACCGGGTCCGGCCGACGGAACCGGGGGCCAACACCCGCCCCGGGGCGCCCGCCCGTCGCACGGGTCTGGGAGACTGCCCGACGCCATGAGTCAGTTACCCAAGCAGCCCGCCGAAGGCCCCGTCCCGACCAGCGCCGATGTGGCGCGGCTCGCCGGCGTCTCCCGGGCCACCGTGTCGTACGTCCTCAACAACAACACGGCCGTACGGATCAGCGATCCGACCCGCCGACGGGTGCGGGAGGCGGCCACCGAACTCGGCTACGTACCCCACGCCGCCGCCCGGAGCCTGCGCGCCGGGCACTCGCGCATGGTCCTCCTGCCGACGGCGCACTTCCCGGCCGCGCCCCTGCACCAGCGCTTCCTGCACGGACTCGAAGCCGGTCTGCGCCGTCTCGACTACACCGTCGTCCAGTACGGATCGCTGGGCCTGGGCCCGCAGGACGCCGCCCGTTCCTGGGCCGAACTGCGGCCCGTCGCCGTCATCGCCCCCGGCTCGGTCCCGCTCACTCCGTCCGGCATCGCCCTGCTGCGCCGCTCCGGCGCGAAGGCGATCCTCACCCTCGGACCGCAGCCGGTCGCCGGAGCCCACGCGCTGATCATGGATCAGCGGGAGGTCGGCGGCAGCGCCGTCCGCCATCTGCTGGCACGGGGCAGGCGCCGGATCGGAGTGGTGATGCCCGAGGAGCCGGAACTCGCGCTCTTCGCCGAGCCCCGGCTCGCCGGTGCCCGCCTGGCCGCCGAGGCCGAGGGGGCCGCGATCGAGGTCCTTCCCCTCCGCTACGCGGAGGACTCCGCCGCCAAACTGGCCGCCCGCTGGCCCGCGCTCGGGCTGGACGGCGTCTTCGCGTACGACGACACCTACGCGATGCTCCTGATGCGCGCCCTCCAGGACACCGGAGTATCCGTTCCCGGGGACACCGCGCTGGTGGGCGCGGACGACTCCCTGCCGGCGCGGCTGCTCAGACCGCGACTGAGCAGCGTGCGGATGGAACTGGCCACCGTGGAGCCGCTGGCCGACCTCGTCGACCGCCTGGTACGCCACCCCGCCACGGAACCGGAACGGCACGATCTCCTGCGGGCCCGTACCGTCCACCGGGAATCCAGCTGACGGCACCGCACGACGGCGCGACGTGCGGGGCGGACCACTCGTGCTTAGCGTCGTGACCATGAGCCATCCGCAGAGTTACGAGATCCTGATCGTCCCCGCCTTCACCGACGGCAGGCCCGTGGTGGAGCAGGAGACCGCCGCCGACGCACCCGAGAGTGGCGGCAGTGGCGGCGGGGCCGTTGCGGAGGATGCGGGAACGAAGGGGTCCGACGGCGCTGCCGAGGGCACCGCCCGCCCGGACGGCTCGGAGGCGTCGGACGGTCCCGCCCGCGTCGGTCTCCCCGGCGCATCCGGTCACGACTCCGGCACGCCCACGGGCGCCACGCTCGTCTCCGGCGGAGACGCGGGCAATCTGGGGCCCGGCCCCGCCATCCGTTCGGCGGTCGTGACCGCCACGGGCGAGACCGGGGAGTCGGGCTATCCGCGCTACGCGGGCGACGGCATGGTCGCGGACATCGACCCCGCGACGCACACCGTCGAGGCCCTGCTGGTCGACGGCGCCGAACTCGACTACGGACTCTCGGTCCGCCTCTCCGAGCGGAGCGTCGGGGGCTGAACCGCCCCGCGCGGGGTCTGCGTGCGGCAGTGGAGGGCCTACTTCTGGCCCTTCTGCTGCTCCTCGATGGACTTGCGGACCTCGTCCATGTCCAGCTTCCGGGCCTGGCCGATCACGTCCTCCAGGGCCGCCTCCGGCAGCGCGCCGGGCTGGGCGAAGACCGCCACGTTGTCACGGACGATCATCAGCGTCGGAATGGACCGGATCTCGAACGCCGCCGCCAGCTCCTGCTGCGCCTCGGTGTCGACCTTCGCGAACACGAGGTCCTGGTGACGCTCGGACGCCGCGTCGTAGACCGGTGCGAACTGCCGGCACGGGCCGCACCAGGAAGCCCAGAAGTCGATCAGGACGAATTCGTTGTCACTGACCACCTGATCGAAGTTTTCCTTGGTGAGTTCAACCGTGCTCATGCTCTGCTCCCTCTTTTCCGTGCCCGTATCGACGTGTCCGGCACAACGGTGTCCGTGCTCGCGCTATTCCGCCTGCCCATGTGGCCGCCCCGCACCCCCATGGCCAGAATGGGGCCATGACATCTGCCTCTGCTGTGGAGCCCCTCGCGTACGACGTCGTGGTCATCGGTGCGGGCCCGGTCGGTGAGAACGTGGCGGACCGGGCGCGCGCCGCCGGGCTGAGCACCGCCGTCGTGGAGTCCGAACTGGTCGGCGGCGAGTGCTCCTACTGGGCGTGCATGCCCAGCAAGGCCCTGCTGCGCCCGGTCGTGGCTCGCGCCGACGCCCGCCGCGTCCCCGGCCTCGCCGGCGCGGTACGGGGCCCGCTGGACACCGAGGCGGTGCTCGCCCACCGTGACGACTACGCCTCGCACTGGAAGGACGACGGACAGGTCGCCTGGCTGGAGGGGATCGGGGCGGTCGTCCACCGCGGTCACGGCCGTCTGACCGGACCGAAACAGGTCACGGTCACGGCTCCCGACGGTACGGAGCACCGGCTCACCGCGCGGCACGCGGTGGCCGTCTGCACGGGCAGCCGGGCCGTCCTCCCCGCACTGCCCGGCATCGACACGGTCCGCCCCTGGACCAGCCGGGAGGCCACCAGCGCCAAGGAGGTGCCGGGCCGCCTGGTCGTCGTCGGCGGGGGAGTGGTCGGCGTCGAGATGGCCACGGTCTGGGGTGCGCTCGGGTCCCAGGTCACCCTGCTCGTCCGCGGGCGGGGGCTGCTGCCCCGGATGGAACCCTTCGCCGGCGAGCTGGTCGCCGAGGCGCTGACGGAGGCGGGCGCCGACATCCGTACGGGCGTCTCCGCCACCTCCGTACGGCGCGGCGACCCGGACGGACCCGTCGTCGTCACACTCGACGACGGGAAGAGCGTCGAGGCCGACGAGATCCTCTTCGCCACCGGCCGCGCCCCGCGCACCGACGATCTGGGCCTCGCGTCGATCGGCCTGGAGCCCGGTTCCTGGCTCACGGTCGACGACAGCTGCCGCGTCGAGGGCACCCCCTGGCTCTACGCCGTCGGGGACGTCAACCACCGCGCCCTCCTGACGCACCAGGGCAAGTACCAGGCCAGGATCGCGGGCGCCGCCATCGCCGCGCGGGCCCGGCAGGAGGCCGCGGACCCGGACGCGGACCCCTGGGGCCCGTACACGGCCACGGCGGACCACGCGGCCGTGCCCCAGGTCGTCTTCACCGACCCCGAGGCGGCCTCGGTCGGCCTCACCCTGGCCGAGGCGGAACGGGCGGGCCACCGCGTCCGCGCCGTCGACTACGACCTGGCGGACGTCGCCGGAGCCGGGCTGTACGCGGACGGCTACCGGGGCCGCGCCCGCATGGTCGTCGACCTGGACCGGGAGATCCTGCGCGGTGTCACGTTCGTGGGCCCCGGCATCGGCGAACTGCTGCACTCGGCGACGGTCGCGGTGGCCGGTGAGGTCCCCATCGACCGGCTGTGGCACGCGGTGCCCGCGTATCCGACGATCAGCGAGATCTGGCTGCGGCTGCTGGAGACGTACCGGGACAGCTGAGCGCCCCGGGAGCCTGTCCGGCCCCTTCCCGTCT
Organism: Streptomyces sp. NPDC001515; assembly: GCF_053597115.1. Lineage (NCBI taxonomy): Bacteria > Bacillati > Actinomycetota > Actinomycetes > Kitasatosporales > Streptomycetaceae > Streptomyces > Streptomyces sp. NPDC001515. The sequence goes on along the minus strand of NZ_JBSFHN010000007.1, from coordinate 191,023 downwards.
GCCGGGCGACGCCCCGCACGCCGAGAGCACGCACCGGACAGCGCCCGGCCACGCCCTGCGGGCGGACGGACGGGAAGGGCCGGACAGGCTCTACGAGGGTGTCAGGGGCCGCCCGCACCGCAGGTTCCACCGCCCCGGCCGGCCGCCGAGTTCGGTCAGGGTGAGCGGAGGGACGTCGAGCCGCCAGAACGCGACCGCCGGGAGGCCGAGCGCGTGGACGGTCGCCGCCCGCACCACGGCGGGTTCCGCGACCGCCAGCACCCGGCGCCGGCCGCCCGCCCCGGCGGCGAGCGCGTCGAGCCAGGACCCGGCCCGTACGCAGAGGTCGAGCAGGGACTCACCGCCGTGCGGGGCGGCGCCCGGATCCGCGAGCCAGGCGGCCACGGCATCGGGCTCGCGCGCGGCCACCGAGTCCAGCCGCTCCCCGGTCCAGCGCCCCAACTCCCAGTCGTGGGGCGCGGGTTCGGCATCGCAGTCGAGACCCAGGGCCTCGGCGGTGGCGGCGCAGCGCCGGGACGGTCCGCGTACGGCCCCGTCGGCGGCCGGAAGACGCGCGGAGGCCGCCCGCGCCTGCCGGAACCCGGCCGCGTCGAGCGGCCCGTCCCCGGCGAACCGGGCCTCGCGCAGCCCCGGGTTCATCGCCGGTGAGATCAGCATCACCCGTACCGTCACCACCGCACTCCCCTTCCCGAACAAGGGTCACCTGCCCGTGCCCACCCTGGCATCCCGGCTGCCCGCCGCCCGCCTCGGGCACCATGGCGGCACCCGCGCGCAGGCTGTATCGTCGCGACGACATGACGAGGGTGTGATGGAAGTCCGGTGGGAATCCGGCACGGTCGCGCCACTGTGTACCCGCACGCGTGCGGGAAGTCAGACCCGGCACCTTCGTCTCAGGCACCACGATCGGGACGCGTGTTCCCTCAGGAGGTTCTGCCATGGCACAGTCCGCTGCCCCCGTCACCGGCGCACCCGCCGTCACCCCCGTTTCGCTGAGGACCCTGGCCCCCTGGGCGGTCTTCTTCGGCATCCTCATGCTGGTCCTGCTCTATTTCGTCGGAGCCGAGCAGGGCGCCACCGCGCTCATCTCCGGTGAGGGCGTGCACGAATGGGTCCACGACGGACGCCACCTCCTCGGTTTCCCCTGCCACTGATCCTGCCGCTTCAGCCAGGGGACACCCATGAACTCTCTATCCGTACGGGCCCTGTTGGTCCGCGGCATGCTGGCCGGCCTGATCGCCGGCGCCTTCGCCCTGCTGGTCGCCCACTTCCTCGGTGAGCCGCGGGTCGACGCGGCCATCGCGCTCGAAGAGGCGCACGCGCACGGCCACGACCACGGCGGCGGCGGGGAACTCGTCAGCCGCACCCTCCAGTCCACCGCGGGTCTCGCCACCGGCGTCCTCGTCTTCGGGGTAGCCGTGGGCGGCATCGCCGCACTCGTCTTCTGCTACGCGCTCGGCCGCGTCGGCCGGTTCGGGCCGAGGGCCACGGCGGCACTCCTCGCGGGCGCGGCCCTGCTCGCGGTGTACGTCGTGCCGTTCCTGAAGTACCCGGCGAACCCGCCGGCCGTCGGCAACCCCGACACCATCGGCTCGCGCACCACGCTGTTCTTCCTGATGGTCGCCCTCAGCGTGCTCCTGGCCGTGGCGGCCGTCCTCACCGGCAAGCGGCTGGCCCCGCGCCTCGGCAACTGGAACGCGAGCATCGCCGCGGCGGGCGGCTATGTGCTGGTCATCGGCCTCGCGTACGCCTTCCTCCCGTCGTACGACGAGGTCGGGAAGGACTTCCCGGCCTCGCTGCTCTGGGAGTTCCGCCTGGCCACGCTGGCGGTCCAGGCGACCCTGTGGACCGTCTTCGGCCTGGTCTTCGGCTCGCTGGCGGAACGCCTGCTGGTGCCGTCCCCGGACCGCGACGCGGCCCGGAACGGCGAGGCGGACCGGACGGCGGCCCTGACCGGCTGACACCCGGGCCGTCAACGGACGGAGCCCGCCGGGAACGATCCGGCGGGCTCCGTCCGTTGAACGGGCGCGCCCGTTCAACGGGTGTCGTCGTGGCCGCCCCACTCGATCCGGTAGTGCTTCAGCCGCTCGTCCTGCTTCACGAACCGCATGCCGGCCGCGCTCATCACGTGCTGGGACGCGGTGTTGTCGAGATCGGTGTCCCCGTGCACGCACACGACGCCCTGCTCCCAGGCCAACCGGAGCAGGGCGCGCAGCGCCTCGGAGGCGTACCCCTTGCCCCGCACGGAGGGCACGAGCCCGTATCCGATCGTGACGTGACCCCGGCCGTCCGGCGCCCCGTGGAAGCCGATGCCCCCGACGACCAGCCCGTCCGCGCGGAGCCGTATCGCGTACGAACCGAAGGGAGTGGGGTCGCCGCTCGTCGCACAGTCGGCGAGGAAGCGGGTGGCGGCGGCACGCTCGCCGGGGGAGGGGAAACCGGGGGCCCACCGCTCCCCGTCGATGGGGCTGCCCGCCGCCACCCGCTCGGCGTGGGCGACGGTCATCGGACGAAGCAGCAGACGCGGGGTGGAGAGATCGTTCATGCCCGTGGGGTATCACGCGCGGAGCCGGGCCCGCACCCCCATTGACGGGGGTGCGGGCCCGGCGGCGTCTTCCGGAACGGGGCTCCGGACGCTGCCTGGAACCTCAGACGTCACCCTTCGCCGGGAAGTCCCCGGCGAGCGCGGCGGCCATCCGCAGATGCGTGTCGGCCTCGGCCTGCTTGCCCTGGCGCTCCAGGGTGCGTCCGAGCATCAGCCGGGCGTACTCCTCGACGGGGTCGCGCTCCAGGACGGCGCGCAGTTCCGTCTCGGCCCGGACGAGGCGCGCCGAGTGGTAGTAGGCGCGGGCCAGCAGCAGCCGCGGCGCGACCTGCTCGGGAACCTCCTCGACGAGGCCGGTCAGGATGCGGGCGGCGGTGGTGTACTCCTTCGCGTCGAAGAAGAACCGGGCACGCTCCCAGCGCTCGGCGGCGGTGCCGAACTCGTAGTAGGCGTCGCTCATGTGACCTCCTCGGTCGAGGGCGGCGGCCGGGCCGGTCCCGTACCTGTCCGTACGCCACAACACCGATAGATGGTTTAACATTCCACTAAATATTCGGCGTGGAGTCCGGCCACGCGCAGTCGCACGGGAATAGGTTGAGCGCCATGAGCAATCTCGATCGCCAGGCCGCACTCTCCGTCTGCGGAGGGCGGGGCTTCGTCGTCGCCGAGCCCGTACGCGAACTCCTCACCCCGCGACACGTCCGGCTCGGTGAGTCGACCGAGGTCCGCCGGCTGCTGCCGAACCTGGGCCGCCGCATGGTCGGCGCCTGGGCCTTCGTCGACCACTACGGCCCCGACGACATCGCCGACGAGCCCGGGATGCAGGTGCCGCCCCATCCGCACATGGGCCTCCAGACCGTGAGCTGGCTGCACGAGGGCGAGGTCCTCCACCGCGACAGCCTCGGCAGCCTGGAGACCATCCGCCCCCGCGAACTCGGCCTGATGACCTCCGGCCGCGCGATCAGCCACTCCGAGGAGAGCCCCCGGCAGCACGCCGCCCTCCTCCATGGCGCCCAGCTCTGGGTCGCCCTCCCCGACGCCCACCGCGACGTCGAGCCCCACTTCCAGCACCACACGGACCTGCCCACCGTGGTCGCCCCCGGCCTCACCGCCACGGTCATCCTCGGCACCCTCGACGGCGCCACCTCCCCCGGCACCGCCTACACCCCCATCGTCGGTGCAGACCTCGCCCTCGCCCACGGCACCGAGGCGCGCCTCCCCCTCGACCCCGACTTCGAGTACGCCGTCCTCTCCATGTCCGGCGAGGCCGAGGTCGACGGCGTCCCCGTCCTCCCCGGCTCCATGCTCTACCTCGGCTGCGGCCGCACCGAACTCCCCCTGCGCGCGGCGTCGGACGCGGGGCTGATGCTGCTGGGCGGGGAGCCGTTCGAGGAGGAGATCGTGATGTGGTGGAACTTCATCGGCAGGACGCAGGACGACATCGCGCAGGCCCGCGAGGCATGGACGAACGGCGACCGCTTCGGCACCGTACGGGGCTACGACGGCGCCCCGCTTTCCGCTCCGGCCCTGCCGGCGGTGCCGTTGAAGGCGCGCGGTCGGGTGCGTTGACCTGCTCTTTCTCCTCGGTGGGGGTCCTCGTCACCCGTGGTCACGTGCGGGCGGAGGATGGCCTCCACAGGGGGCGTTGGAGGGGGCCTGGTTCCGGGTGTTCGCGTACGGCTGCGTGATCATGAGGGACCTTGTTCGACGACCAGGTGTGTCAGGACGGATGCTGACCTGTTGCCGACTTTCCCGACTACCCGTCAGGTGTGGGTCGGATGCCGCTGGTGATGTCCCTACGGTTGTCCCCGCGTTCGTGGCGGTGTGCGATAGACGCATCGGTGAGGGGTACCTCGATCCGTCACGCTGATGGAAGCGCGCCGGTGCGCCTCGCCACCACCGTGTAGCACGCACCATCTGATGCCAGTGGTGCGCGCGCCGTGGCTCGTGGCCCAGGCAGAACTAGGGTCGTCCGTACGGCGCGTTGAGCACCGCGATGCCGGTGGTTGTGGCGATGTGGGCGGTAGTTCGGCGGTCTCGGTGGGTGTCGATCAGGCCAGCGTTGCGGAGCGTCGTGGCGTGCTCGCTGGCACTGGCCTTGGCGATGCCGATGAGGGCGGCAAGCTGCTGGGTCGAGCAGCCTGGGTGGCCGACGATGGCGCTGAGCACCGCGGCCCGGGTATGGCCCAGCATGGATCCGACCAGGTCGACCGCTGGTGCCGTCCGGCCCCGCCCTGCAGTGAACAGGGGGGTGGTCACCCCGTCCTGGAGCTGAGCCACCGGGTAGGTGAGGACGGGCTGCGGCACGGTGTCGAGGTCGATCACCGGAACCTCCACAGCAAACACCGACGGCTGGAGCAGAAGCCCTTGTCCGGCCAGGTGCACGTCGGCGTCTGAACTTGAGAGCACCGCTACCTCCAGCACGGGGGCCCGCCAGCGGATCCATCGCGGGTTGATGCGGGCAAGAAGGTTCTCCACACCGCCGCTGAGCATCTGGCGGGAGCGCACCGCCGCGTCGGCCGCCGTCATGGCCTGAATCTCCTGCCAGTGCGGGGCCACGGCGTGGCCGGCCACGTGCTCCAGGATGTCGCAGAACCGCTGGAGCAGCGCCGGGTCGTCCGGCAGCCGGAGAGCCCACGAGGGCAGGGGCTGGTGCCGCGCCGTCCCTTCCAGACTGGCCCGCAGGCGGCGCCGGGGCGTGGCACGGATCTCTTCGAGCAGTTCGGCCGGGGTGGAGCTGTTCGCGCCGCTCAGAAACTCGGTGACCCGGCCGCGGGAGGGCATGAGTCCGAAGACCATCCGGGAGGCAGGATGCAGGGCGGACAGGGTGCGGTGGCGCCAGGCTCCGAGACGGACGAGATGGGTCCGTTCCTGAAGTTGGCGCACCGCGGTGCTCAACTCGAAGCAGGGGGCGGGCCCATCGGCGATGCGCGTCCGCGCGAGGTCCTCCACGGTGAAGTGAATGCGTAACGACACGTCGTCGCCATCCCCGAAACCTGCCCGGCCCGTGCCGGTGCTGCCGTCCGCCTGCGCGTCGACAGCCATCCTCGTTGAGAGGAGGGCGGGCGGGCCAGTAGGGATCGAGGCGAAGGCAGCCGGGCCAGGCGGGCTCAGCGCTCCGTCAGGCGGGCGGCGGCCTGCTGACGGAGCGTCCGGTAGACCGCGATCTGTTCCGCGTGTTCCCGGGTGACCTTGCGACGGTAGTGGTTTTCGAGGTCGCGTATGGTGCGCGCGCGTCCGGCGCGCGCGTCGCACGTGGCGTCGGCGACGGCAACGGCGATCTCCCGGCGCCTGAGCCGGTCGAGATCCTGAGGCCGGGCGCTGGGACCGCCGGTCTCTTTCTCGTACCTGGCGAACACCGCCGCCCGGCTGGCGACCGGGTCCCGGTAGGGAAATCCGCGAGCCTTCATGCAGTCACGCCACGCCGGCAGGGTTCGGACGGCCCGGTCGTCGTCGGTCACCCTGCGGCTGATCTCACTGGCCAGGTTCATCACCGTCATCTGGGCTCTCAGCCACACGGTCAGGTCGCCGTACAGCTGCCGCTCGGCGTGTGCGACGCAGCCGTCCGTATTCATGAAGACCACCCCGTCGGGGAGGTTCACTTCGAGGCGATGGACCTGTGTACCGAACAGGGCCGCACCGTAGGCCTTGGCCTCGTCCCGGGGCAGGGTCCGCAGGTAGTCGCCGTTGGGGTCCTCGGCGCGCGCCGGCACGAGCGCCGAAAGGCCGCCGTACCCCTCGCGCCGGCGTGCCGCGACGTCGTCGCCGTGGGCGTCGTCGCTGCCGTCCGGACGGTCCGGAGCATGCCAGGCCAGGGGCCGGTACGCCCGGCCGCGACTCCGCATGCAGGCGGCGACCATGCGTTCTTGTGTCTCGAACAGCAGCCGCTGTTCCGCCGGGTCGCCCTTGGGGTCGCTCCGGAAATCTCCGGTGGGGTCTTCGTGGGACGTGATCGTCGGCGGGGTCACGGGGGCCGTCCCCGCTCGCGACGACACCCCCGAAGCCGGCCGGTGGTCGTTGTCGTGGGCCGGCCCGCAGGAGGCCAGAGCACACAGCGCGGTCGTCCCCGCGAGCAGCACGGTCATACGTCGCGGAGGGCGGAAACGGAACATGCGGGGCACCTCGTTCGTCGGGTCGAGGCGGTCCCCGGGGCGGCGTACCGCCCCGGGGACCGGGGTGGGTCACGGGACCGGGGTCAGCAGCTCCAGGTCCACTTGTTGCCTTCGCCGTCGTCGTTGGGGCGGTGCTGGGTCCAGCCCCGGCCGTCGGGGAGGCAGCCCAGGGGGCGGCTGTAGCCCTCGTCGCCGTAGAGGATGACGCCCATTCCCGACGTACCTCCGTTCCAGGACGACGAGTCGTCGTTGAAGATCGCCCAGGAGGCCCAACTGGAGTTGTTCCCGCCGAACAGGAACTCCCGACCCTGGTAGTTGGCGTCCCAGTACACGCAGTAGTAGCCCGCATCGCAGGTGTTCGCCACAGCGGTGTCCGCAGCCGTCTCGGCCGCCGCGGCCCCCGGCGCCCCGAAGAGACCGGCCCCCAGAAGTGCGGTTCCGGCCAGTGCGGTGAGCATGCGCTTCACGTTGTGCTCCTTGTCTGCCGTGCTGTCCGCTTGGAAGGGCGCGGGCAGCGTCGCTGCGTTCCAGACTGGCCAGGCCCACCCGGCGGATCGAGACGATTCGGCGTGGCCCGAACACCTCGGTCCGCACACCTCGACGGTCTTCGGTCGAACCGCCGCGGCGCCGGCTCCCGAGAGCGCGGGAGAGGGCCCGCTTACCCGGGCTGATGTGCTGCGAATGCTTGCTCTACCGCCCGCCGCAGGCCGAGGCTCTGCCCCTGCCGGTAGGCCCGCCGGTACTCGTTCTCACCCAGTTGCCGGTGCGCGCTCTGGAGTCCGCGCTCACGATGAGCGGTGAGGAGCGTAAAGCCGAAGAGGCGAGGAGCGCCCGACGGGAGCCACACACGGTCCACGGCGCCCAGTACGACCGCTGCCGAGCGCGGGTCGCCGCAGGAGGAGAGGACCCAGGCCAAGGTCTCGCTGAGAGCGGCTTCGCCCAGGTGCTCGTCGATCTCTCGCGTGTGCCGGAGAGCCCGCTCGAGGGGCTCCAGGGCAAGCTCGGGCCGCCCGGCCTCGCTGTGGCCGACGGCCAGGGCCCACAGCAGATAGCACCGGTGCCACACATCGCCCCGGGCCTCGGACATCTCCAGCGCTTGTTCGAGCAGCGCGATGGAGCGGGCATGGTCGCCCTCCATCACAGCGGCGAAGCCGAGCTGGGCGACGCACTGCTCCCGAGTCAGCAGCGCGTCGGACCACTGACCGATCGCCAGGGCGGCTTCGGTGTACTTCTTCGCGGTCTCGGACTCCCCGGCGAACAACGCGGGCAGAGCGCGCAGCTGGAGAAATGCGGCGGTGAGTTCCTCCGGTTCGGGGCGGGTGGTCGGGTCGCTGATCACCGTGGTGGTCGCCGGAGGAATCTCGGCCAATGCCTTCTCACCCCGGGCAATCACCTTTGTGGCGCCGGCGTAATCTCCGTGGAGAAGCAGCAGAAATCCCGCAACCCATACAGCCTGGCACCACAGGGCCGTAGTCTCGGGGGAGGGAGGTCGCGGGTGCCGTTCGAGTGTTCTTCGCATCCACCCCGCACCCTCGCCCACATTGGCCGAGGTCAGACAGTGCAGCCAGAATCCGAGACACGCGTGGAGCAGGACCGCCGCAGGCTCACCGGGCGGCGGAGCCGCCGTGACAATCTGCCGCAGGTTGGCGTGCTCGACCCGCAGGCGACGCAGCCACGACGCCTGCGCAGACGATCCGTACGCCCGCCCCGCCCGCGCGGCAAGCCGGAGATACCACGCACGGTGCCGGCACAGGGCTGATTGAGCCCGTCCACTCTCCACGAGGCGTTCCTGCCCGTAGGCGCGAACGGTCTCCAGCATGTACAAACGGGTGTGGCCACCTGCCTCGACACGGGTGAGCAGCGACTTGTCCATGAGCCCCGCGAGGGCATCGAACGCCCCAGCAACGGCCTCCGGTGTCTCGGCGCCGGAGCCTTCCCCGGCGGGCACGCAGAGCTGCTCCGCATCGCCCAGCACCACCCCACCGGCACAGAGCGACAGCTGCTCCCACGCCGCTCGCTCGGTCTCGGTGCACAACTCGTAGCTCCAGTCGAACAGGGCACGCAGCGCCTGGTGGCGAGGAGGTGCTGTGCGTTCTCCGGCACTGGGGCCCAGCAGACGGAACCGGTGATCCAGCCGCCGCAGAAGCTCCTCGGGAGACAGCGTGCGAAGCCGCCGGGCGGCGATCTCCAGGGCGAGCGGCAGACCGTCCAGCCGACGGCAGACCTGGGCGACAACGTGCCGGTTCGCCTCAGTCACCCTGAAACCGGAGCACGCCGCTTCGGCCCGGTCAGCGAAGAGGGTCATGGCCGGAGAACCCAAGCCATCCTCGCCCGAGGTGCGCTCGGCCTCGGCGCGCGCCCCGTCCGGTAACGGGTCCGGCGGCAGGGGAGGGAGGCCGAGGGGGCTCACCAGCACCACGTGCTCCGCGCCCAGGTTGAGGGGCTGCCGGCTGGTGGCGAGTACACGCAGCTTCGGCAACAGCTCCAACAGACCCTGGATGGTGGCTGCACATCCGCGGAGCACATGCTCGCAGTTGTCCAGGAGCAGGAGAACGCTCCGCTCGCGAAGCGCCTCGACCAGTACGGACAGAGGGTCCTGCCCCACCCGGGCGTGTGCGCCGACGGCGGCGGCGACCGCTTCCGGAACAGCGTGGTCGCTACCGAGTTCAGCGAGTTCCGCACAGTAGGTTCCGTCCGCGAACCGGTCGCCCGTTTGCCGGACGATTCGTCTGGCCAGCCTTGTCTTGCCGACACCGCCCGTGCCGACGAGCGTGACCAGCCGGCTGTGCTCCAGAAGGGCGGTGGCCTCGCCGATTTCGGCCTCGCGGCCCACGAAACTGGTGGCTTCCAGTCCGCCCATGCTCGGCGGCCCGAGCGCACCGGCCTCCGGGGCGTTCGGCTGTTGGCGCAATTCCTGCCGTACGCGCTGCCAGCACTCCTCCCACCACCGGGGATCCCCACCGCACGCCCGAACGTAGGCCAGAAGAACCTCCAGGCTGGGGAGCCGCCGGCCAGCCGCAGCCTGGGACAGAGCGCTTTGCGAGAAACGCGTCGAGGCGGCCATCTGGGCGTAGGTAATGGGCGGCTGAGCCCGCCTACGCAGTGCCCGCAGATCCAACGCCAAGCGCGCCAGGGGCCCCGCCTCGGGATCCAGCGGCTGTTCCGGCCGGCCCGGCCTGCCTGTCAACTCGCTCTGCCCTCCGGAGGTTCCCATTGATTCGTTGATTATGGACGCCCCCTCTGCATGCTGAACAACCTTCGGCGCCCTGATGCTCGTAGTTGACGCAGATGCACGGCGACGGGCCGAAAAGAAGTCGTTCGGCGCCCTTTCCTGTACCTGCCGGTGATCGCATTCCTGCTGTTCGAATCGTCAGAGGAGAAATCCCATGCGCCTCAATCGCGTTCTGCCGCTGGTCGCCGTCGCCGCCACCGCGGCCGTCTTCCTCGGTCCGGTCTCGCCCGCCCAGGCCGCCACCGCGGACTGCCCGTCCGGCTACCTCTGCGTCTGGGACCAGACCTCCTACAACGGCAAGATGTACAAGTTCAGCGGCTCCAACTCCAGTTGGAGTGCCTGGGCCATCGAGAACCACGACTCGTCCTGGTACAACCACGGAACCTCCGGACTGAACGCCTGCATCTGGCAGTACCCCGGCTACCTGGGGTCGGTCAAGGTCGTGGCGTCGGGTACCTCCTCCCCCCAGGACGCCGCCCACGCCCACCTGGGCAGCTCCAACAACTGGGGCTGCTGAAACCGAGGACGCCGTCGGCCCGGAGAGCCTCTGGGCCGACGGCTCACCCCAACGAAGACCGGGCCGGACCCCTCTCTCACGACGGAGGTTTGTCATGGCGGCACATGCGGCCACCGATACTCCCTTGCAGCCACGCCTGCGCCGCGGAAACCCCCTGTCCGGGAACGGTCCGGACGCTTTTCTCGGCCGGCGGCCGATCCGGGGGACCGGCGCATGCCTGCTGGTGGCTCTCGGTGTGCTCCTCGCCGGGTGTGGAAGCACCGGCCGGCACGCGGCCGAATCGGCACCGCTGCCGACGCCGCCGGCAACGCTGCGCAATGCCCACGGAGATCTGACCGGGGAGGCCGCGAAGTACCTCTTCCTCGCCGAGGGCCGCTTGGTGTCACGGTGCATGGCTGACGCCGGGTTCCGGTTCGTAGTCCGCCTGCCTCCCGGGCAAGCCGTGTCGCGGACCAGCACCGCCAACTACGGCCGCCTGGACGTCAGCACCGCACGCCGCTACGGCTACAGAGACCCGTCGCGGACGAGCGTCGAGATCCGCACGTTCGTATCCGACGACCCGAACCAGTCCTTTATGGCGTCGCTCTCAAAGAGCCGCCGGCAGGCATACTCCGTCGCTCTCTTCGGACACGTCGACACCCGCATCACCATCGGCCTGCCGGGCGGTGAGAGCATCACCACGAACCAGGACGGCTGCACGTCCGAAACACGGCGCCTCCTCTACGGACGAGACCTCGTTACCTGGCTGCGCAACCAGTTCGTGGCGACCAACCTGAACCGTGAGGTCTTCCGTCACGTCACCGCCGATCCCGCTTACCACAAAGCGACGTCGAACTGGCAGGCATGCATGAAACACCGGCATCGCGCTTTCGAGACACCAGAAGCCGCGCGCCAGGCCGCTGCACGAACCCGAGGCGGCGGAACCGCCGCCACCACGCCCACAACCGCAGAGATCACGATCGCGGTGGCAGACGCCGAGTGCCAGCGGGTGAGCCGGCTGGTCGATGTCGCCGAACGCCTCGACCGTCGCTACCGCAACAGCGTTTCCGCGGACCTCTCGACGGAGATCAACGCCTACCACCTGGCCCGTGCCGAAGCAGTACGGCGCGCACCGGAACTTCTGCGCCACCACTGACCTTCTCCTTCCCACGTCCGCCGGCGTGCGGTTTCGAGCCTCCTTTGGGCTGGGCCCCGCTGTGCAGAGTGGCCTCGAAGCATCGCGTCTCGGCGGGGATCAGTCCTGGAGTAACGGATCCGGGGTCGTTGGGTGCAGTGGCCCAACGGCCTCCGCACGGTGCCTTCGGCACCACCTCGGGGCTGTGGGGGCCGTGTGAACGCGAACGCGTCTTGGCCTGCAAACCGACCGCAGGCTGCTGATGACATAGGGCTCGTAACACGATCTTGCTGAATCGTCCTGGTAGGCCGTTACCGGTGTGATGATTCGGCCGTTCGTGAGGGTGTGGGTACCCGACCGTGGATCGTGGACGATGAGTTGTGGGCTCTGGTCGAGCCGTTGCTGCCGCCGTGGCCGGAGCGGTCTCCGGGGCCGAGGCCGGTGTCGGATCGGCTCTGCCTCCAGGGCATCCTGTTCGTCCTCTGCAACGACATAGCCTGGCAACTCCTGCCCCTGGAGCTCGGGTTCGGATCGGGGCAGACCTGCTGGCGTCGGCTGGACCGGTGGCAGAGGGCAGGGGTCTTCGACCAGTTGCATCGAGTCTTGCTCGCGGAGCTGAACGCGGCCGGCGAACTCGACTGGTCGCGTACGTGTGTGGACGGCTCCCGCATCCGCGCGAAAAAGGGGGCGCCGACACCGGGCCGTCGCCGGTCGACCGGCGGAAGACGGGCAGCAAACACCACCTGATCTACGACGGACGCGGCACCCCGCTCAAGGTCATCACGACCGCGGCCAACGTCAACGCCGTCACCCAGACCCTGGCCCTGGTCGACGGCATCCCACCCGTCGCAGGCCGCCCCGGCCGGCCCCGCCGACGACCAGAGGCACTGCTCGGCGACAAAGGCTACGACTCCAACGCCCACCGCGACGAGCTCCGCCGCCGACGAATCCTCCCCGTCATCTCCCGCAAGGGATCACCCAACATCAAGGGCATCGGCAAGCTCCGCTACGTCGTCGAGCAGACCTTCGCTCTCCTCCACCACTTCAAACGACTCGCCGTCCGCTGGGAACGCCGTACCGAACTCCACGACGCCTTCGTCTCCCTCGCCTGCAGCCTCATCTGCTACCGACGCCTCAAGAAGACCCGACCATGATCGTGTTACCAGCTCGAAAGAGACTTGGCGAACCAGTGATCCGCCCTGCCGTGACCTTCATACGGCTCGGTCTCCTGGTAGCCGTGCTTGGAGTACAGAGTCCGCGCCTCGATGAGTTGGGTGTTGGTCTCGCACACGATCCGGACGGCGCCGAGCCTGGTGGCCGTCTCCTCAACGGCCAGAAGGAGGCCCCGGCCCACCCCTGCTCCCCTGCCAGCGGGGCGCACGTACATCCGCTTGAGTTCCGCGGTCCCAGCGGTGCATCTCATCAACCGCACTCCTGCGCAGCCCAGAAACTCGCCCTCCTCGCTGCGTGCAACGAGGAACGCGCCACCGGGCGGGCTGAGGTCACGATGGGGGTCCTTCGCGAGCACCGCACGAAGCTCTTCACTTGTGACCTCACGTCCCAGAACCCGCCTCCCCATCTCGCTGAAGTACTCCCGCATCACCTCGTCGACACCTGTGTCCAGGACAGACGCGGTCCCGATAGTCCAAGTAGGCATGCAACCCATGCTCTCGCAGCCGCCCGTGGGCCGTCCATGGTCCTACTGCTCAGCTCCCAGCCGGTGGTCGTTACGGGACAGCCCTTAGGGCTTGCCGGGAAACAACTCGTGGCTTCCAGCTGTGGGACTCGTTGTTCTGGTATGGGGAGACCGGAGGGGATCGAGGCCGTCCTGGCTGCGAAGTTCCAGGTGTTGTTGCCGCATCTGGACGAGCGTCAGCGTCGGCTGGCCATAGGGGCGGAAGCGCTGTCGCTGGGACGTGGTGGGATCAGGCTCGTCGCTGCCGCGGCCGGGGTTCGAGAGGGCACAGTCTCGCGCGGAGCGGCTGAACTGCAGTCTTGTCATGTCAGGCTCTGTTGGGGCGGGTCCGTCGCCCTGGTGGGGGCCGGAAGAAGGCTGTGGACCTTGATCCGGGGCTGCGGCCGGCGCTGCTTGCGCTGGTCGAGCCCGACGAGCGGGGTGACCCAATGTCGCCGCTGCGGTGGACGACGAAGTCGACCCGGAAGCTGGCAGCGGAGCTGACCCGGCAGGGCCACCGGGTCTCCTCGGACACGGTCGCCGGCCTGCTGCGGGAGGAAGGCTTCAGTCTGCAGGCCAACGCCAAGACCATCGAGGGTGCTCAGCACCCCGACAGAGACGCCCAGTTCCGCTACCTCAATGAGCAGGCACGAGACCACAGGGACGCCGGTGACCCGGTGATCAGCGTGGACAGCAAGAAGAAGGAGCTGATCGGCGACTACAAGAACGCCGGGCACGAATGGCGGCCCGCAGGGCAGCCCGTGCGGGTCAAGACGCACGACTTCCCCGGCCAGGCCGAGAAAACGATTCCGTACGGAATCTACGACATGGCGGCGAACACCGGCTGGGTCAGCATCGGCACCGATCACGACACCGCGGCGTTTGCCGTCGCCTCGATCCGGCGCTGGTGGCAGGCCCGCGGCCGGCATGACTACCCCCGCGCCCGCCAGCTGCTGATCACTGCCGACGGCGGGGGCTCCAACGGCTACCGCACCCGCGGCTGGAAGACCCAGCTCGCCGTCCTTGCTGCCGAGACCGGCCTTGAGATCACGGTGTGTCACCTTCCGCCCGGCACCTCGAAGTGGAACAAGATCGAGCACCGGCTGTTCTCCCACATCACCATGAACTGGCGCGGCAGACCCCTGACCAGCCACGAAGTCATGCTCCAGACCATCGCCGCGACCACCAGCCGCACCGGCCTGACCGTGCATGCCGAACTCGACAGCGGTGAGTACCCCACTGGCATCCGCGTCAGCGACGACGAGATCGCGGCCCTGCCCATCACTCGCCATCGCTTCCATGGCGACTGGAACTACACCCTCCACCCCCAGCGTCCGATGGATGCGGCGACCGCTGGCAGCACACCGGACGAGGCCCTGGCGGACAGACCGACTCGCCTCACGCGGCGTTCGCTCCAGGATCCGGAACTGACCGGGATGACCCGCCGGTAGCTCAGCGAGCTCATCGACTCGTTGACTCCAGCGATGGAGGTTCAACGCGAGCAAGTGCGCCGCACACGTCGAGGCCACGAGCGCCTGGTGGCCCCTGGCGCAGGTGCCAAAGCCAGGCTCACCTCAGCCGACCGGGTCCTGGTCACCGTGCTCCACCTGCGAAAACTCGCGACCGTGGACCTCCTGGGCCAGCTCTTCAACACCACCGCCATGACCATCAGCCGCGCAGTGAAAGACGTCCGCCCGCTCCTGGAAGCCCATGGTGTCCATCTCGCCGCCTCAACAGCCCGTTTCCGCACAAGGGAAGACGTCGCCAGGTTCCTCGACCCCGACAACACCAAGATCAAACCGACGTGTTGATTCCCGGCAAGCCCTTACGAGGAGATGGCCTCCATGGCTTGGCGGAGGAGTTCGAGCAGGTCCTTCTTGCCGTCGGAGCCGGTCCAGGCGTCGAAGGCCACTTCCAGGCAGGCGAAGGCGGCGGCGGTCAGGGCGTGGGTGTGGGTGTCGTCGGCGTCGTCGTCGGTGAGGGCGAGGCGACGTGCGACTTCGGGGGCGAACAAGGGGCGCCACTCGCGCTGTTTTTCCAGGTTGCGGGCGTGGATCTGCGGGTTGCCGCAGACGATGGCGACGGCCGGCAGGCCGTCTTGGGGTGTACCGGCGGCGGTCAGGGCTTCCTCGAAAGCGCGGGTGAACGCCTGCCAGGCGGGTTCAGTGTCGGGGCGGGCGCGCAGGGAGTCGAGGACTTGCGGGCCGAACCGTTCGTTCTGGAACAGCACGACGTCTTCTTTGGTCGGGAAGTACCTGAAGAACGTCGTCCGCGAGACGCCGGCTTCGACGGCGATCTGCTCGACGGGTACCTGATCGAACCCCTGCTCCAGGAACAGGCGCATCGCCACTGCGCTGATCTCCTCTCGGACCAGCTGCCGCTTGCGGTCGGCGATGGTCGGCTGGGCGGCCTGGGTCCGGGGCGGCGTGGTCGTCGACATATCGCGCATACCCCACAGCGTACCTCATCCCCATTTTGGTACTCAGTGCCATCAGCGTGTTAGCGTCTCTTGCGTGGGACTGTGGCACGCGGTCCTACGGGCGTGTGCCCGGCAAGATCACGAGCGTGTGCCCGGCAAGATCACGAGAGCGAGAGCACGACATGAGCAAGATCTGGTTCATCACCGGTACCTCACGGGGCCTCGGCCGCGCGTTCACGGCCGCCGCGCTGGAACGCGGCGACAAGGTGGCGGCCACCGCGCGCGACATCGAAGCCCTCCGCGACCTGCACTACACGTACAGCGACGCGGTCCTCCCGCTGACCCTGGACGTCACCGACAAGGCGGCGGTGGACGCCGCCGTCAAGCGCGCCTACGAGCACTTCGGTCGCCTGGACGTGGTCGTGAACAACGCCGGTGCCGCGTTGTTCGGCGTCGCGGTCGAGGAACTGGCCGAGGAAGACCTGCGTGCCCTGATGGAGACCAACCTGTACGGGCCGCTGCGCGTGACGCAGGCGGTCCTGCCCTACCTGCGTGCTCAGGGCAGCGGCCACATCGTCCAGATCTCCAGCGCGTCCGGTTTGATCGCGCACCCCACGCTGGGCGGCTACAACGCGACCAAGTGGGCGCTGGAAGGTATGAGCGAGGCCCTGGCGGCGGAGGTCGCGTCGTACGGGGTGAAGGTCACGATCGTCGAGCCGGCGCAGTACCGCACGGACATCGGCACCACCCCGCCCCCGCACTCCGCCCAGAACCCGGCCTACGACGGTCTGCGCGCGGCCTTCGCGAGCGCCGCCGCTCAGGCAACGGTCCCCGACCCGCTGCCCGAAGCCGCAGCCCCCGCACTGCTCAAGCTGGTCGACGCCGAACACCCGCCGCTGCGCGTGGTCTTCCGGTCCCAGGTACTGCCGATGATCCGCCAGGCGTACGCCGAGCGGCTCGCCACCTGGGCAGACTGGGAGCACTTGTCGCAGGAAGCCGAGGGCGTACCCGCCTGAGCCAGGCGGGTACGTAACCTGCCCAACCCCTGGCCGCTGTCATCTCCACACGCGCAGATATGGGTGAAGGCCCGCATAATGCTCCCGGCTCGGAGAGATGCAGGATGCGCGCCTTCGCCCTTCCGGCCGGACCGCCTCGCCGAGCGATGGTGTTCATCTGATAGGCGAAGTCGCGTTCCGGCGACACTGCCAGCGAGAAAACGAACCTCGGTGTAGGTGACCATCGCCAGGCTTCGGACATGCCGGACAGCGGAAATAGCGTCCTGAATTCCCGTCACAGCGTCCTCAAGAGCTCGTAACAGGATCTTGGTGAAGTGCCCTGGTCGGACGGTGCATCGGAAGCGACGACGCAAGCAGCGAACACCTGCTTGAACTTGCCGCTGTCCAAGCTGACCGTGGTAGCCCATGTCTTGATCACTTCCCGGAGCCACGGTTGTCGGATGGCGGAAGCGTCGACCTTTCCCGGGCGGCTGCGGCGCCCGCCCAGCGCCGGGGACCGCAGATTCATCCAGCCCAGGTCCCAGGTGTCGGCATCGGTGGGTGTCAGGCCGCGGAACGACAGAGAGGCTCGGCGCAGACTTCGGACGGTCTCGTGGATCAAGGCCGCGAGGTTGTGGTGCTGGTAGATCCCTTCGATGAAGGACGCGACGTCCACCGTCAGCAGGCTCGGGACGCCCTCCAGTCGACGGGTCAGATGGCGGGTGGCCATCGGCTCGATGATGGCGCCGCGGGCATCCCGTTGCTGCAGTGCCTAGAGAGGCTCCCAGCGGACAGGGTCTTCCAGGTCCCGCAGGGTGAACTGGTGGGTGAGCAGACGGGTGGCCGCTTTCCGGGCCCATTGCTCGGGGTCGCGGGTCGCGCTCGCCCTCTTGTCACGGTCCCACCGCTGGACGTGCGTGCCGCAGAGGCCCGCGACCACTCGCTGGTTGAAGCAGCCCCGGACGATGCAGGTCGGCCTTGCCTCCAGCGGCTCCGCAGTGGTGACAGCCAGCCATTCCTCGACTGTGGTTTCCGGATCAGGGCGCCGGCGCCAACGCGAGTAGTGGGTGCGGCAGATCTTGCCGCTGTAGGCCGGCCGTTCGCATCTGCCGGAGGGACCTTCCACAGCGCATGGCTCGCGTTCGGACCCCCATTTCGTGCGGACCCGTCGGGGCCGCTGGTAGGTGGCAACGAACTCTTCCCGGCTCAGCGTGCTGATCCTGTGAGCATCCAGGCAATGTCGGCAGAGCAGGTTGCGGGAAGGCATCACCGTCCAGCACGAGGTGGTGGCGCACTTCGAGGCCGAGGTGCGCGGGTTGTCCACGTCGCCGTCGAAGAACCATGCCTGCTGGGACCACTTGCCCGGCCGCCGGAGAGGATCGACCTGCTCCTGCAGCCAGCTCGTCCAGGCCGTCAGGTCGAGGGGAAACGACATCGGAGTGCGGCTCCGCTGTAATCGGGGCGGGACTGGTCACGAGTGCCTCCCTGCTGCCACCAGCTCTACTGCCGCCCGCTTGTCCGCGTCACTGGCGTGCCGGTAAGGAGTCAGCGAAGACCGGGAGACGTGCCCCATCAGGTCCTGGACCACGTCCTCGTCGACGCCGGCGCGGACCCAGGCCGTGGCCGCCCCGTGCCGCAGCATGTGCGGACAGGCGTTGAGCTGGGTCTTCTTCGCCAGCCGGTCGAAGAGCTCCTTCGCCGTGCCATAGCGCATCGGACGCCCGAGCGGGGCGTGGAAGAGGTTCACGAAGACCATGTCGCAGTCGGCCGCCTAGGGGACCTCGTCCCGTTCGAGCTGATAGTCCGCAAAGAGCCCGGCGAGGTCCTCGGTGACCGGGATGACCCGGGCGAAGCGGGACTTGGCCAGGGCTCCGTTGGCGTTGTTCGCCCGCCTCCGGACATGAATGTGCGGGCCTTCCACCCGGCATCCGAGCATCCGTGAGTCGCTGAGCAGGTGCATGTCCTGACGGCGTAGTCCCAGTGCCTCGCTGATCCGCTCTCCCGTGCAGCCGAGCAGGGCGATCAGGAACCGGTCGCGGGCCCGCGTCGCGGCCTGGAACAGCTGGTCAGCCTCCTCCGGAGGTAGATACTCCACGGCCTCTTCGGACGGCTCAGGCAGCTTGAGGATCTTCGTCCTCACGGTGCGGAACTGGCCGTCCTCGCCTGCATCCTTGCCCGGCGGAAGCCAGCTCAGGTACTTCGTCTCCGACAGCCGGCCCACAAGCTCCGCGTCCACCCACTCATTGCGCGAGCAGAACCGCAAGAACTTGCAGACCCCGGTCATCACCGCGTTCGCGGACTTCTCCATCCGGAAGCGCGGCGGGGACGACAGCTGTGGGGCGCGTGGAGGTAGCGGCTCGTCCACCAGCCAACGCAGGAACCGGGCCAGGTCGAGCAGCGTGATCGACTTCCAGTCGAGGCCACGTTCGGAGCACCAGGTCAGCAGCAGAGCGGAACGGATGCCGTACGCTTTCTCGGTGTTGAACGACCGACCCGTGTCCCGCAACGAGGCCAGGAACAGGCAGGACTCATGGTGAAGCCGGTACGACTCATCGACCACGACCCACAGCGGGCGCCCGTCAACTGGGGACTCAGCGCATGCAGCACGGAACTTCATGACACCGATGACTGATCGTCAAGACGTACCTCACAACCAGCAGATATCTCACAGTCACACGGACTGATGAGCCCATGTGCCTCACACAACGAGCGCCAGATCAGGACCGCAGATAATACCGGAGAAGATCGCGTCGCTGGAAACGTGCACCAGGCGGATATCGCGCTTGGCTGCGGCTTGGGCGACTCGAATGCCACCTTCGGCGGTGACCTCCCAGTCCGCTCCGCCGCTCGTCGCGTTGATCACCGCGATCGGGGCCGCCGTGTCGAGGGCCTCCTCCAGGTGGAGGGGGTCGCGGAGGTCGAGGTGATGCCACGCACCGTCGTGAGCGCCGGGGCGGGAGTGGAACGTGGCGGCGGGACGACGGCCCGCGGATACCGCCTGGCGTACCAGCTCGGTGCCCAGGAAGCCGCTGCCGCCGATGATCAGCACAGTCATGCGGTCTCACGTTACGGGCGCCTGGCGCCGGAGCGGGACCTCACCCCGTCGCGGCGCGTGCCGGAAGATTGCGGTGCGGGCGGGCGTTGGCTGCAGGTATGAAGATCAGCGAGGCTTCCAGGGTCAGCGGTGTGAGTGCGCGGTCGTTGCGGCACTACGAGGACGAGGGCTTGATAGTCCCCGGCCGGTTCGGCAACGGGTTTCGTGACTACTGCCAGTCCACGATCGACCGGGTGCTCGTCATCCGCTCGCTCTTGGAGTCCGGGCTGCCGGTGCGGTTGATCAGGGAAGTCCTGCCGGGCCTCACCGACGGGACCGCAGCCGGGACCGAGGCCGTGTGCGCGGAGTTCTTGTATGAGGTGCAGGACTATCGCGACCGGCTCGCGGCACGCATCGCCGCTCTCAGCGATCAGCAGGCAGCCCTGGACACCTACCTTCGGGAGGCCCGTCGCACCGGTCTCTGAGAGCTGCTTGACCTTGACACATGTGTCAGGGTCCTACGTTGTGGTGCATGGAGATCAACGAGCGGGAGCATGCTGCTGACCAGGCGATGCGAGCCCTGATCCAGCAATCGCACCGGGGGCCCAAGGACTTGGCCCTCGCTACCGGCCACCGTCGTCCCACCCCAGGGCCGGGTGAATACCTGATCCGTGTCGGGGCCGCCGGGGTCAACTTCGCCGACGTCATGCAGACCCGCGGCACCTACGGCGGAGGACCGCAGGCACCCTACGTGGCGGGCTTCGAAGCCGCCGGCGAGATCATCGGAGTCGGTGTCGACGTCGAGCGTCCATTGCCCCTCGGCACCCACGTCATCGGAGCGAGTCCGGGTGCCTTCGCGCAGTACATGACGATGCCGGCCGCCGGTGTCCTGCCCGTGCCGTCCGGCTGGAGCGACGCCGAAGCGCTCGGCATGGTGCTGAACTGGGCCACCGCACTGGCAGCGCTGAAGCCGCTGGGTGAGATCAAGACCGGCGAGCTCGTGCTCATTCACGCCGCTGCCGGGGGCGTGGGACAAGCCGCGGTCCGCCTCGCCCGCCACTACGGCGCCCGTGTGATCGCCACGGCCTCTCCGGCCAAGCACGCCACGGTCCGAGCGCTCGGTGCCGACGAGGTCCTGGACAGCCGCCATCCCGATCTGACCGCGGAGATCACCCGGCTGACCAGGGGGGCCGGGGTCGACCTGGTCCTGGAATCGGTGGGCAAGGCCACCTTCACCATCAGCCTGGCGGTCGCCAAACCCTTCACCGGCCGTGTCGTGGTGTTCGGTGCCGCCTCCGGCGATGCCACCGTGACCACGCACGACCTGGTCTTCACCCACCACGCGGCGATCAAGGGCCTGCATGTCGGTGCACTCGCAACCGAAGCCCCGTCCCTGTACCAGTCGTTGCTCACCGAGATCGGCACTCTCATCGCCCGCGGCGTCTACCCGCCGGGCAGCCCCCAGCTCCATCCCCTGGCCGAAGGGCCGGAAGTCCTGCGGCAACTCGAGGACGGCGCCACCCACGGCAAGCACGCTCTCGATCCCTGGCGCTAGAGGATCACCCATGACACACCGCAACGCCCCTCTGTCTCCCGAGGGCCGACGACGCCTCGTGCGGCGCTGTAGGGGAATGCGGACTGCTGGACCACTTCTCCACACCCCGACGCCGGCCCACCGCAACCCGCCCGGACGTCGTGGCCAGGATCGAAGTGCTCCGCCGGACCGAGAAGTGGTCAGATGCCGGACGCATGGTCCATATCGACGTGAAGAAGGCCGGCCGGATCCGCGACGGAGGTGGCCGGCGTGTCCACGGGCGCGGGAGCCCCCAGGCCAAGCGCGTCGAGCCCGCAAGGCCAAGGGAGTCCGCAACAATCCGCCGCGCGACCTTCCCAGCCCGTGATCACCAGGCTCGGTGAACACCCGTCATGGGACACCCGTGTGGGCCCGGACCCGTACGCCGTCGATCAGCTGCCAGCGAGGCCGGATGGGCGGCCGCCCGCCCCTGCCCCGCGTCAGTCACGGGGAAGCAGGGTGCCGAGCGGGCCGAGGTCGAGGTTGAGATCGTCCGGACGCACGCCGTGCTGTTCGCAGAGTTCCGTCATGCGCTGTTCGAGCAGCATGAGCGTCGTGCCGATCTCGTCGGTCTGCTCGTCGCTCAGATCCCCCTGCTCGATACGGCGGATCGCTTGACGTTCCATCAGCTGTCTGAGCAGTTCGACCACGGTGAGGACCAGGGTGACGAGGTCACGTCCCGCCCGGTCCGGGTCGAGGTCGACACGGGACGACGTCACAGGGGTCCTCCGTCCGCCCAGGGGGCGGGCACGCGTTCGCTGACCGAGGAGAGGAGGGCGTGCAGGGACACGCGCACGAGCGGGACGTCGGCGATCGCGATGACCAGGTCACCGCTCACGACCACACCGGTGGCCAGGACGCGGTCCAGGAGATCGACCAGAGGCACGCCGATGGGGCCGGTGAGCGGTCCGGGGTTGTCCCACGGAACGACGTCGTGCGCCATGGGTCAGACCTCCCCGACGAAGGAGTAGGGGACCCAGGGTCCGGACAACTCGATCCGTGCACCGGTCCGCCCTCTCAGGGTCTGCGCCAGCAGCGCCAGTTCGGCCGCGCGGTGCTCGGCCACGAGATAGGTGGCGTTGAGGATCTGTACGTTGTGGCTGCCGCCCGGTTCCGTACCCGGACCGTGCGTACGGAGGCGGCGGGACGCGCTCGCCACCGAGGCCACGGCGGCATGGACGGTCTCGGCCAGTCGCAGTGAGTCCTCCTGCCGCTGTTCTCGGCGTGCCCGCAGGTTCCGCTTGCGGTCGAGATAGGCGCGTCCGGCGCCGGGCTCGGGGCGGTCGCGCCCTGCGGGGGCGCATGCCTTCTCCGCGGGTGCGGGCTCCTGGGGGGCGGGGGCCGCGTACACCTTCACCCCCCATTCCGCGTGCCGCGCGATGCGCCGCAACGCGAGGTCGAAGCGCTCGGATTCCTTGTGCAGGGCCCGCCGTGCGCTGTCGTCGCCGTGGTACAGCGTGGCCATCGGCAGGGGAACGACCGGTGCGTGGGCGGCGACCGCCGAGACGACCTCGTGGTGGGCACGCGCGCACCGTTCGAGCTCCGTTACGTCCGCCAGCTTGCGCTGCCATGCCTCGTCCGTGAAATCGGCTGCCGCGACGGTCTGTACGACGGCCGTCAGAGCACCGAACGGCAGCGTGCGGACCGGCGCGTCGCGTGTGACGCCGGGCAATCCGTCGATGGGCGGAGGACCGTCGGCCCGGCAGACCGCGTACACGTACAACGCGTGTCCCTCCGAGGGAGGGACCCCGGGGTCGCTTTCCACCATGTGCCTCTGTTCTCCCTCGGGTCGGTTCGCGGGTCAGTTCTCGGACGAAGACGCTTTCGCGCAGGCGGATTCGAGTGCGTCCAGACGCTCGCGCAGCTGTCGGTTCTCGTCCTCCAGGGCATGGCGCGCCGCGTGGGAACTCAGCGCGGGATCCGTTTCCCACCAGTCGATCCCGGCCTTCTTCGCGGTGTCCACGGACGCCACGAAGAGCCGCAGCCGGATCGTGAGCAGTTCGATGTCGAGAAGATCGATCTTGATGTCCCCGGCGATCACGATGCCCTTGTCGAGGACGCGCTCAAGGATGTCGGCGAGATTGGTGGTCTGGGGCCCGGCCACGGGCTGCTCGTACTGTCGGAAGTCGAGGTCGGTCACCGCGCGTCCTTCCCGGACCTACGGCTGCCGCGCGACGAGGATTTCCGGCGGCGCGGAGCTTCTTCCTCCTCCTCGGGCTCCTCCTCTTCCTCGTCCTCTGCCTCTTCGTCCTCCTCGTCCTCTACCGGTTCGTACTCGTCGTCCTCGTATTCCGCGTCCTCGTCCGCGTCCTCGTCCCACTCGTCGTCTTCGTAGCCGTCGTCCCGGTCCCCGTCGTTCTCCTCGTCCTCCATGGCTTCCTCATGGGTCACCACGACCTCCCCGTCGCGGATCTCCCCGCGCCATCCCTCGGGCTCTTCTTCCGTGAGGGTGACGTAGCGCTGGAAGTGCTTGAAGTCGAGTCGCATGCGGCGGCCCTGGACACGCCAGAGGTTGCCGGTCTTCTCGAAGAATCCGGACGGGTAGTACTCGACGACCAGGACGATGCGTGTCAGGCTCGGCGCCAGTTCGTGGAAGCTCACGGCGCCGCGCGTGGTGCCTTTCGCCCCTTCGGACGTCCAGACGATGCGTTCGTCGGGCACCTGCTCCTGGACGGTGGCCTTGAAACTCCGTGCGGAGGGGCCGATCTTCACCTTCCAGTCGCTGGACATCTCGTCGCCCATCGAGACGTCCTGCACGCCTTTGGTGAAGCTGCTGAACTGGTCGTACTGGGTCCAGTAGTCGTAGGCCCGGCGCAGGGGCACGCCGACGTCGAGCACCTCGACGATGTTCATGGATTTGCCGCCGCCCGACTTGCGCTTGCCCTTCCCCCCGCCGAACGCCTCCTTGGCCTTGTCCACGACGTTGTCCTTGACGCCCTTCGCCTTCTCCGCGACGAGTGCCTTCACCGGCGAATCGCCTTGGAGGACGCGTGAACCGACAGCGGGAAGGCCGCCGCCGTTCTCCGCCGCGTCGGTCAGTCGCTCCGTGACGTTGGTCAGCTTCTCGCCCGCCTTCTCGGAGAGCTTGTCCACATGGGCACTGAGAAAGCCGGAGAGCTCTTCCCGGAGCCTGTCCAGCCCCGTCTCCTCCGTCCGCTCCTCGTCGGCCTCGGACTCCCTGTTGCTGGTCTTGGCCATGATTCGCTACCTCCGGCCGCTCGTGCGCTTGGACGCGGTGCGCTTGGACGCGGTCTTCTTCGCGGCGGCCTTCTTGGCCGGGGCGGTCTTCTTCGCCGCGCCCTTCTTGGCAGCGGCCGTCTTCTTCGCGGGCTTCTTCGCGGTCTTTTTGGCCGGAGCCGCCTTCTTCGCGGCCTTCTTGGCCGGAGCTGCCTTTTTCGCGGGCTTCTTCGCGGTCTTCCTCGGTTTCCGGGCGGGTGCGGCGGGCGGTTCGTCCTCGACGTCCGCGTCGGGCTCCTCGTCCTCCTCGGGCTCCTCGGGCTCCTCGTCCTCGTACGCGGGCTCCGGCTCGTCCTCGTAGGCTTCGGCCTCTTCGTCGTCCACCTCGTCCTCGTCCACGTCGTCCTCCCAAGGAGGTTCGACGAGGCGGGCCGTACGGTCGCCGATCGCGTCGGCGAGCGAGTTCATGCCGCGGTTCGCGGCGGCGGTCACCGCCTTGCGGCCGGCGTCGAGCACCTCACCCCGCAGCTGGTCCTGCAGTTCGGCGAACTGGGGTACCTCTCCGAGCCGCCGCATTCCCTCCACGGCGAGCTGGCGTGGTTCGAGCGCGAATCGCCTGCCGGCCAGATACGTGGCCACCGTCAGGGCCAACCGGCCCTTTTTCGTCCGTCCCAACACATAGCCGCCCACCACCGCGGCGGCGAGGGTCACCTTGGTCTGGTCATCCATGACACGTCACTTTCGATCGTTCCTGGGCGGGCCGGCCTGTGCGGCGTGCAGCCGGTCGAGAAGGCGTTCCTCCTCGCGTTCGAACTCCTCCGAGGTGATGTCGCCTGCTTCGAATTCCTGATTGAGCAGGGCCAGTTGCGTCCGCAGCACCGCGGGGTCGTGAAGTTCCCGGTCGGCGGCGTCATTGAGCTTTTCCGCCACCCAGACCACGCCGCGCACGGGCGCGAGGGGAAGCGTGAGCAGTCCGGTGATCAGTCCCATGTCACGTTCTGCCCATGGCCGGGGAACGGGTCTCGGGCCCGACGAAGCTGTAGCAGGGGAGCGGCCCGGCGACGCGCAGGTCCACGTGCGCCCGGTGCGCTTCCGCGAGGTCGCGGGCAGCGGCCAGGAAGTCCTCGCTGCTGTCGCGGTCCACGAGGAAGGACACATTGAGCGCGCAGCCCGGAACGTTCGGCCCCTTGGCCACCGCGCGGGCCCCGGGCGAGAGCTCACGCAGTACTCGCTGTCCCGCCGACGTCGCGCGACGCGTCAGCGCGGCCGAGACCGCCTCTCCGAGCCGGAGACTCGCCTCGTATCCGGGCCGCCGGCGCGTGGTCTCGCGCAACCGCCGTACGTCGCTCTCCTCGGCGACGACGTCCGCCAGCGCGTTCTGGGCCGGCAGAGCCTTGATGTTGATCTCGACGCGTCCGGACACCTCCGTCAGGACGGCGGCATGTTCGGCCTGCGTCTCGCCCAGTTGGGCCAGAACGGCCTCCTCGTCGGGCGCCACCATGCCGAAACGCATGGGCATGACCGGTCCCTCGCTCGCCAGCCGCATCAGCACGTCCTGATGAGCGAGCAGATCCCGGCGGCGGGCGCGCAGCCCGGGCGGCGCGTCGCTGACGACGGCGTCCAGACACCCCTCGGTGACGGTCCGCAGGACGGCGGGCGGTGAGCCGACCCCGCCCATGCCCGCCGGAAGCTTCGTCCCCGCACGCGTGATCGCGTATACGTACACTCCGCCGGCCGCCATGGTCACGCCTCCGCCCGCCGACGCCGACTCGTGGTGCTGCGGGCCGGTGCGCGACGCTTCTTCGGACGCGCCGTCTCCTCGTCCTCGTCGGGCTCGTCGTCGTCCCCGCCCACCGCATGGCGGACGGTGTCTCCCACGGTCTCGACGACGCCGCGCACCTTGCGCTTGCCGAGGGTCTTGGCCACACCGCCGCTGAGCAGCTCGGGGACGGTGGTGCTGCCCGAGTCCCGTTCGAGGTCGAGCCTGTTGCAGGCTTCGGCGAAGCGCAGGTAGGTGTCCACACTCGCGACGACGATGCGCGCGTCGAGCTTCAGGATCTCGATGCCGACCAGGGAGACCCGGACGAACACGTCGATGACCATGCCGCGGTCGAGAATCAGTTCCAGGACGTCGTACAGCGTTCCGGCGCGCGGCGGGCAGGCCACCACCTCGTCCGAGTACGTGGTCGCGCTCATGAAGTGTCCTTCCGGCTGGGGGAGCGAAGGGGCGTCATTCGTCGGCCGCGCCCCGCCGGTACCGGCGGACTCTGCGGTATTCCAGGAGTTCGCCCGACCGGTCGAGCTGGACCTCGTACGAGGCGAGGAGGCTCGTGGTGTCCGGAATGCGCGGCACCTCAAGGACATCGACCACCACGCACCAGCCGTCGTCGGAACGGCGGACGGCGGACACGCCCTCCGTGGGGTGCTGGATCAGCGCCTCCAGGTTTTCGCAGGCAGCGCGTGCCGCGTGGACCGGTCCTCGTGCCTGAGAGGCGCGACGGGCCGTCGCCGTTCGGGAACTTGCGGCATGGGTGCGACGTTCTTCTGCCATAGGGCCAGTCTGGCCATTCCGTCCGCCCCCGCATCTTGAGCGATAGCTGTCCGTGACCGGGTGGTCACGACGACGGCGGACATTCACGCACCACAGGAGAGGGCTTTCGTACGCCCTCGCTCCGGGCGATGTCGCCGTGAGCGGGGGCGTACGGCCGTGGCCGGGAGACGGGGCTACCAGTAGTGCCGGCGTCCACCGACGGCGTGCCCGGCCGCACCGAGAATCCACAGAATGGCCCCGAGGACCAGCAGAACGATTCCGATGGTCCAGAGGACCGACACTCCCGTCACGAATCCGATGACCAGGAGGATGACGCCGAGAACGATCATGATGCCCTCCAACTTCGCTCGATGTCCGTCGGGCCGGCGGCTGTCGGCCGACGGGGTACGTGTGCGGGGTGCGACGGGGTACGTGTGCGGGGTGCTACGTCCGCCCGCCCGTGCGGTCACGTTGGGCCAACCGGCGCTGGACGTGGGGCAGGAGTGCGGTGCGCTGCCGGCGCAGCGCGGCTCGCGCCGCGTTGGCCCCGGGGGCGCCGTGGACGCCGCCGCCGGGGTGAGCGGAGGCCGAAGCGAGGTAGAGCCCGGGCAGCGGAGTCTCCGGACGGCCGGTGCCGGGGGTGGGGCGGAAGACCAACTGCTGGTGCATGGCGGTGGTTCCGCCGTTGATCGCGCCGCCGTGGAGATTGGCGTCCATGCTCTCCAGCGTCGGCGGGGCGAGAATGCGCCGAGCCCTGATGAGGGCGCGGAACCCGGGGGCACGGCGCTCGACCTGTGCCTCGATCCGGTCCGCCATGGTCTCCTGCTCGGAGAGGTCCCAGCTCCCGCTCAGTCCCGCTTCCCCGGCGTCTCCCCGCACCCGGTGCGGCACGTGGGTGTACGCCCACGCGGCCTCGGTGCCGGGCGGCGAACGGCTGGGGTCGGCCGCCGTCATCTGGCCGAAGAGGGCGAAGGGTTCGTCGGGAACGCGGTCCATGGCGATCTGCGCGGCGAACCGGGAGAGAGCGTCCACGCCCTCCGCGAGGTGGACGGTGCCCGCCCGGGCGGCGTCGGCGCAGGTCCACGGCACCGGACCGTTCAGCGCCCAGTCGACCTTGAACGTCGCGAAGTCCCATTGGAAGCGCTTCAGATCGGCGAGCACCTGTCCGGGAAGGTGCTCCTCGGCCACCAGCGAGCCGTAGAGCGCGGGCGCGGACACATCGGCCAGGACCGCCTTGCCGGCCGGGACCGCCTCGCCGTTCGCCGTGCGTACACCGACCGCCCGGCCGCCGCGGACGACGACCTCGGTGACGCGCTCCCCGCAGCGGACGGTGCCGCCGCGCCGCGCGAGCCGGCGTACGAGAGCGGAGGTGAGCGCCCCGGAGCCTCCGGCGGGGACGGGGAAGCCGTAGGTCTGGCCGAGCATGGACATGAGCCAGCCGAAGCCGCCGCTGCCGGCCGCCTCCGGTGCGAGGTCGGCGTGCAGGGCGTTGCCCGCGAGCAGCAGCCTGCCGCCTTCGCCGCGGAACTCCTCCTCGCCCAGCCGTCGCACCGGCAGCACCATGGTCCTGGCCAGGCGCAGCCCGCCCGCCGCGCGCAGCCGGAGCGCGAGGCGGGTTCCGGCACGGACCGGAGGGAAGGGCGTGAACAGGACGTCGATGATGCCGGGCCGCAGCGCGTCCCAGACGTTCTTCAGTTGCCGCCACGCGTCGCCGTCTCCGGGAGCGAACGCCTCCAGGCTCGCGGCCGTCTCGTCCACGTCACGGCCGAGGACGGCGCAGCGTCCGTCGAGGAGGGGATGGGCGAGCACCTTGGGGGCATGGCTCCAGCTCAGCCCCTCACGCTCCAGGTGCAGAGCGCGCAGGACCGGGGAGGCGGCCGCGAGGGGGTAGAAGGCGCTGAAGAGGTCGCTGGCGAACTCCGGGTCCACGCCCCGGTCGTGCCGGACGGCTCCGCCGGGCTCGTCGCCGGCTTCCAGGACCTCCACACTCCAGCCCGCGTCCGCCAGCAGGTTCGCGGCCACCAGCCCGTTGGGTCCCGCCCCGATCACCACGGCGTCCGGCATACCTGGCTCCCCACTCCGTGTCCGGTTCGCCGCCCGGGGGGCGGCGAACCGGAGGATTCTCGGTTCACGCCCTGCGAGGCCGGGCCCGTCCGGCCGGGCGGGGCGCGTTCTCGCCGTCCTCGCACAGCCGGGCCAGCCGGCCCAGCATCACGCGGTGCCGCACTTGCTGGGCCGCGTCCAGAAGGCCGTTGTGCAGGGCGCCTCCCGCACCGCGCAAGGGGTGTTCGTCGAAGATGATCAGCGTGTTCTCGCCCCAGGGCCGCAGCTCCATGGCGATCCTGGCGGTGCCCAGCGGCCCGCTGTCCGCCTCCAGTTCGAGGACGGTGGTCGGCTCGCTGCGGCGCACCACGGTCCGGTTGCGCAGGGTGAACGGTCCGATTCTGATCGCGTAGCGGAGCGTCGCGCCCAGCTCCGGCCACTGCCCCGCGTCCACACGGGCCTCGGCGGCGCCGACAACCCACTCCCCGTACCGCTCGGGGTCGGAAAGGACCTCCCAGACTTCCGCAGGGGACTTCCGGATCAACCGGTGCCGGACGGCCATGTGCGCCTCCCTCACCCGAGTGCCGCGTGCTTCTCCTCCACGCTAGGCCCGCCCGCCGGCGCCCGCACCCGCGCGGTCCTGGCCCGAGCCGCCGGGGGCGGGCGGGGCGGGGCCGGGGCGTGCCGGTGTTCTCGCACGCGTGTGCTCGTTTCCGCCGAGCCGGCCGAGACGGCCGACCGGGCCGCGCCTGCCGGACCGTCGAGGCGTGCGCCGGCTCAGTTCCTCTCCGCCGCCCGGCCACCGGGCCCGAGCAGTCCCGTGGAGCCGAACCGCGAGCGCGCCACCTTCCGGAGTGCCAGGCGGGTCACAGTACCGGGGAGGGCGGCGCGCACCGGTTGGACGATCCGGAGCCACCGGGGCACGTAGACGGCGGGCGTGCGCCGCTCCACCCCGTCGACGACCCGGCGGGCGACCTGCTCCGCGGACCGGGTCCGGTGCGAGGGCGGAGGCAGGCTGCCACGGAGCTTCCGCATCACGGCGTACCGGTCGGCGTCACGGATCATGTCGGTGTCGATCCAGTTCGGATAAGCGATTCCCACGCCGACCCCGTGAGGAGCGAGCTCCGCCCGCAGGGACTGGGCGAAGGACTCCACGCCCGCCTTCGACGCGCAGTACGCGCTCATCATCGGCACCGCGCTGATGGAGGCCAGCGAGGCGATCTGCACATAGTGACCGCGCGTGTCGAACAGGTGCGGCAGGAAGCTTCGCGCGGTCACCGCGCTGCCCACGAGATTCACCTCGATGACCCGCCGCCAGTCGGCCGGATCGGAGTCGGCGAAGGGTCCCGCCTCGGCGACTCCCGCGTTGGCCACCACGATCGAGGCCGGGCCCAGGGAACGGGCCACCTCGTCGGCGACGCGGGCCATCGCGGCCTCGTCGGTCGTGTCGACGGGCCAGTGTCGGGAGAGCGTCGGGAGACTGCCGGACACCCGGGCGAGGCTGTCCACCTCCAGCCCGAGCAGCGCCACCCGGACGCCTCGCCCGGCCAGGTCCTCGGCGATGGCCCTGCCGAGCCCGCGAGCGGCCCCGGTGACCACGGCGGTGCGACCGCTCAGCACCTGCTTACGGTCGGTCACGGGAGACCTCCATGCGGGGGTGGGGGCGTGCGGCACGGTGGAACCGGACCGTGAACCTGCGGCCCCGGCCGCCCGGGAGCGGCACGGCTGCCGGCGCCCCGGCCCCGGCCGTGCCGTGTTCGGGAGATGTGTCCCGGAGAGCCGGCGGCGAAACCGCCCGGGGGAGGCGCGCGGCACCGGCGGCTGCGCCCCGGCCCCGGCTGCCGGCCGATCCCGGCGTCGAGTCCGGTGACACCGGCTGGACCCACAGCCAGGTCATCGACAACAACCCCCACGAGCCCGCCCACGGCGGCTCCCGCACGGCCTGGCTCAACGGCTGGGGCACCTCTCCGGGAAGGCCGGACACCGTCGTCGTGCCACCCGTAGGCGTGGCGGCTGCCCTACCGCAGCGGGATGTCGACTCCGCGCTCGTGCGCGGGCCGGGAGCCGTGGATGCGTCGGGCGGACCCGGGGATGGCGACGTCGTCGATACTCGCCTCGCGGCGCCGCATCAGGCCGTGCCCGTCGAACTCCCACTGTTCGTTGCCGTAGCTGCGCCACCACTGGCCTTCGGCGTCGTGCCACTCGTACTGGAAGCGCACCGCGATCCGGTTCCCGTGGAACGCCCAGAGGGTCTTGCGCAGCGCGTACTCCTGCTCGCGCTCCCACTTCCGGGTCAGAAAGGCGACGATCTCGTCGCGGCCGCGAAGGAAGGTGTCCCGGTTCCGCCAGACCGAATCCGGTGTGTACGCCGAGGCCACGCGGTGGGGATCGCGGGTGTTCCAGGCGTCCTCGGCGGCCTGGACCTTCTGGAGAGCCGTCTCGTGGGTGAACGGCGGGTAGGGCGGGCGTTCGTCGGGCACGGGGA
Organism: Streptomyces sp. NPDC001515; assembly: GCF_053597115.1. Classification (NCBI taxonomy): domain Bacteria; kingdom Bacillati; phylum Actinomycetota; class Actinomycetes; order Kitasatosporales; family Streptomycetaceae; genus Streptomyces; species Streptomyces sp. NPDC001515. Next base: position 159,575 of record NZ_JBSFHN010000007.1, on the reverse strand, counting down.
CTCCCCATCATTGAGAACGTGCGTTCTCCATCGAGTGTCCTAAGGTAGGGAACGCCCGTTCTCAATGTCAAGGAGCCCCGCATGCCCGCCCCCATCACCGACGAGCGGAACCGTCTGGACCGGGAGGCGCTGCTCGACGCGGCGGAGGGGCTCTTCTATGAGCACGGCGTCCAGGCGGTCGGCATGGACCGGATCCGCGCGGCGTCCGGCCTGCCGCTGAAACGGATCTACCGCTTCTTCCCGGCGAAGGAGGACCTGGTGGTGGCGGTGCTCCGACGCCGCGACCAGCGATGGAGGGGGGCCCTCGCCGCGTACGTGGACCGGGTCGCGGACCCCCGCGCGCGGGTGCTCGCGCTCTTCGACTGGCTGGGCGCGTGGTTCGCGGAACCCGGCTTCCGGGGATGCGCCTGGATCAACGCCCACGGTGAACTCGGCTCGTCGTCCGACGCTGTGCTGGCCGAAGTCCGTTCGCACAAAAGGGCCTTCCACGACCAGGTCGCGGGCTGGACCCGTGCCGCCGGGCTGCCGGCTGCCGACCCCGTCTTTCTGCTCGCCGAGGGGGCCATCGTCACCGCCGGTATCAACGGCGACCCCGCCCCGGCCCGCCACGCGCGCGCGGCCGTCGCGGCGCTGCTCGGCGCGGGGTGAGGCGCGCGCCCTGCGTAGCCGTCGTGCTCCCGTCGCGTGCACCGGGCCGCGTCGTCCGTCGGGCCGGTGTCGTCCGTCGCGGCCGTGGCCGGGCGGACCGGCGGGCACGCCCACGGAACACGGACCGGCGAGCGCGCCCACGGAACGCGGGTCCGCGACGTCATTGGGCCAGTCCGCCCAGTCGGCGCCGCCCCGCGCGTGTTGGCCCGCCCGGCGACCGGCGCCTGTGGCAGCGTGAGCCGTCACCAGCGCATACGGCACGCGGGGAAAGGCGTCCTCCCATGGGGCACGGCGGCAATGTGATCGCGGAACTGACGACCGATCACCGGGAGGTGGACGAGCTCTTCGCGCAGATCGAGGGACAGCCGGTCGGCGACGCCCGGCGCCGGGAACTGGTCGACCAGCTGACCATCGAGCTGGTGCGCCACTCCGTGGCGGAGGAGATGTATCTCTATCCGGCGGTACGCGACCGGGTCGCCGGCGGTGGCGACCTCGCGGACAGCGAGATCGCGGAGCACGCGGCCGTGGAGCGGCATCTCAAGGAGCTGGAAGGGCTCTCGGCGGGGGACTCGCAGTTCGACCACCTCGTGGCGAAGCTGAAGTTCGAGGTCGCCGCGCACGTACGGGAGGAGGAGGGGACGCTCTTCCCGCTCCTCGCTCGCTCGTGCACCCCGGAGGAACTGGACGAGCTGGGTGACAAGGTGCGGGCCGCGAAGAAGACGGCGCCCACCCGCCCGCACCCCTCGGCCCCCGACACGCCTCCCGGGAACAGGCTCATCGGACCGGGCATCGGCCTCGTGGACCGCGCCCGCGACCTGCTCACGGGCCGGGGCCGGGACTGAAACCGGCCCGAGGAGGACGGCGCGGCCGCCCCTCCGCGGCCCGCGCCGGCGCCCCGGGCCGACGTGGCCGCCGGGCGCACGGATCGACAAGGAGTTGGTACACGTGACACGCGCACTCGCACTCGTCTGCACCCTGTCCCCGTCCCCGAAGGACTCCAGCAGCCATCTGCTGGCCAACCAGATCATGGCCGAGCTGTCCCGGCTCGGAGTGGAGGGGGAGACCGTACGGGTGGTCGACCACGAGGTGAAGCCGGGGGTGGCCCAGGACATGGGCGGCGGAGACGCCTGGCCCGGACTCCGGAAGAAGGTACTCGACGCCGACATCCTCGTCCTGGCCACGCCCATCTGGCTCGGGCACCCTTCGAGCGTGTGCCAGCGCGTCCTGGAGCGGCTCAACGCCGACATCTCCGAAACCGATGACGCGGGCCGCCAACTGCCCTACGGCAAGGTCGCGGCCGTAGCGGTCGTCGGCAACGAGGACGGCGCGCACAAGGTGAGTGCCGATCTGTTCCAGGGTCTCAACGACCTGGGCTTCACCCTCGCCCCCGGCGCCGTGACCTACTGGGTCGGCGAGGCCCAGCACGGTACCGACTACCAGGACCTCGACACCACGCCCGACGCCGTCGCGGCCACGACCCGGACCCTGGCCGTCAACGCCGCCCACCTCGCGGGTGTGCTCACCGGCTCTCCGTACCCGCCGAGTTCCTAGACACCGCCCGGCCGCCCTCCGCCTGCCTTCCGGTGGCTCTCCTCCCGCAGCGCGAGGTCGGGCGGGTCATCGTGCGCACAGCCCTCCACGCGGACCGGCGATGGTCATGTGCGCGTGCGGGCGCGGTGGCTGGTGTCGCACCAGGGATAGATGGCGCTGCGCCGGCAGGTGCAGAGGGCGACCACGAAACGGTCGGAGGTGTGCACCGAGCCGTCCGGTGCGGTGACCTCCACCGGTCCCTCGACAAGGAGGGGGCCCCGCGCGGTCAGCGTGACGCGGCACGGGGAGTCAGGGGCGTTCGGCACGGATGACCACCAGTTCCTCGCTCGTCTCGTCGGCGCGCATCAGCCGGCGCTCGCGCAGCCAGGGAAGGCGGGAGCGCAGTACCGGGCCGAAGGGGACGCGGACCCGGCTGCTGACCCTCGCGTCCAGCCCCGCGCGGCCGAGCCGGTCCAACGTGGCGTCGGCGTCGCAGAGCCCGGAGTGCACGATCAGCAGGACGCCGCCGCGCCGCAGCACGGACGGCACGCCCGTGCAGAGTCGGTCGATGAGGGCCCGGCCGTCGACGCCCGCGTCCCAGGCCCGCGCGGCGCCGCGCAGCGGGACGCCCGGGGCGGGGACATAGGGCGGATTGCACAGGACGAGGTCATAGGCGCGCGTGCCGACGGCGGACGTCAGGTCGCTGCGGTGCGCCGTGATGCGACGGCGGTGCAGCAGCGCGTTGAGCCGGGCCGTGACGACGGCGCGGAGCGCGATGTCCACGGCCGTCACCTCGCAGCCGAGCTGCGCGGCGCGCACGGCGAGGGCGCCGCTGCCCGTACCGATGTCCAGCACGGAGGTGTCCGGGCCGGTGCGTTCCCGTTCGAGCGCCGCCAGCAGCAGTTGGGTGTCGCTCTGCGGTGCGTAGACCCCGGGAGGGGTGACGAGGAAGGGCTGCGAATACGGTCGTGCGTCCGTGACGGCAACCATGCGGTCTTCTCCTTCGGGCATGGGGCACCTGCGGGTCCGTGACCGGGCCCGTCAGGCCGCCCACCGGTCGAGGAGGCGTCGGCCGAGGCGGTCTTCGAGGAAGGACGTGGCGGCGACGCCGAACGCGACGTCCGGTTCCAGTTCGGGCGCGTCGTCGAGCAGTCCGCCGATGACTTCCTTGCGCACGACCTGTTCGTGCACCGCGTCGGCCTCGACGTGCTCGTCGTAGAAGAATTGCGCGGCCGCTCCCGCCCCCGTGCGGGCCATGGCGCGGGCGAGCTGCCGGGACGCGGGCGAGGACGTGATCTCGACGGCCGCGAAATGGCCGACCAGCGCGCCGCGCATGCTCCGGTGCAGCCCGAACAGCGACATGGCGTTGACCAGCGCCAGCATCTCGGCGAATCCGTCGTCCAGAAAGTGCCCGTATCCGGTGTCCAGGCCGAGGTCCGCCATCAGGTCCGCGAACAACCGGGCGTGCACGCGCTCCGCCCGGCCGCCGCCGAACTCGTCGAACTCCACGGCGGCCATCGCCGCCTTGGCCCGGCCGCTCAGCCGGGGCAGCACCCAGGCGTGCGGGTCGGCCTCCTTGAGGTGGTACAGCGAACGCTGCCGGGCGTACTCCCGCACCTGTTCCAACGTGCCTCGCCGCGCGAGGAAGTGGGGGACCCCGTCGGAGTGGACGGGCTGCACCAGGAGGTCCGCCAGCACGTCGTCCAAGGGTTCCGGGGCGGGGACGTCGCGCCGCAGGGCGGTGAGGAAGCGGTCCTCCAGAGCCGCCCGCAGGGACAGCAGCGCGACATCCCATTCGCGCTCCGGATCGACGTCCCGGAAGCCCCGGTAGTGGAGTTCGTAGCAGGTGTACAGGGCCAGGTGCAGATCGTCACCGTACGGATCGGCCGCGTCCACCCGAAGGGGGCCGGCCGGTGCCGAGCCCTCCCGCAGGGCCTGTGTCACCGCTGCCGAAAGCTCACCCCTGGGCCGGGGCAACAGTGGCGCCGTGCTGGTTCCGGGCATCCCGCGCTTCCCTCCGTACTGGGCCCGCACGGGCCCGTCGTGAGGCGTACTGCCACCTCCGATGCTCCCCGTGAACGGGCGTTCCCGCATCCGCGGCGTCCGCGCCGCGGCGTCCGGCACGAGCGGGCCGTACGGCGCCACCGTCCACGGCGCGGCGCCGACGCGCGGACCCGCCGCGAGCGGACCGGGCCGTCCTGCGGTCACCCGGTCCCCGGGGAGCCGTCGTGCCGGTGGTGTCCGGGCAGCAGCTCCTGCACCTTCGTCTTGAGACCCTGCTTGACCAGGTGCGCGCGGTCGCTGTCGCCCTTGGCGACGGCGGCGACCATCGCCTCGGCCTGCTCCTTGGTGGCGTGCGGCGGGATCGGCGGGACGGCCGGATCGGTGACGAAGTCGATGACGAAGGGGCGGTCGGCGCCGAGCGCCCGGCGCCAGGCGTCCTCGACGTCCTCGGGCTTCTCCACGCGGGTGCCGGCCAGCCCGACCAGATGTGCGAAGTCGCCGTACCGGATGTCGGGAAGGGACTGCGAGGGAAGGAACTGGGGCGCCCCCGACATGGCGCGCATCTCCCAGGTGACCTGGTTCAGGTCCCGGTTGTTGAGCACCGCGACGATCAGCCGCGGATCCTCCCACCGGGTCCAGTACTTGGCGACCGTGATCAGCTCCGCCATGTTGTTCATCTGCATCGCGCCGTCGCCCACCAGGGCCAGCGCGGGCCGGTCGGGATGGGCGAACTTGGCGCCGATCGCGTAGGGAACCCCCGGTCCCATGGTGGCCAGGGTGCCGGAGAGCGAGCCGCGCATCCGCCCGCGCAGCCGGAGGTGGCGCGCGTACCAGTTGGCTCCGGAACCGGAGTCGGCGGAGATCATGATGTCGTCCGGCAGCAGGGCGTCGAGCGTATGGACCACGTACTCCGGATTAACCGGGTCGGCCGCCACGGCCGCACGCCGTTCCATCACCTCCCACCAGCGGGCGGTGTTCTTCTCGATCTTCTTGCGCCAGGCGCCGTGCTTCTTCCGTTTCAGCATCGGGAGGAGCGCCTTCAGGGTCTCCTTGGCGTCCCCGACCAGGTTCACCTCGAAGGGGTACCTCAGCCCGATCATGCGCGGATCGATGTCGATCTGCACCGCCCGCGCCTGGTCCAGCTCGGGAAGGAACTGCGTGTACGGGAAGCTCGACCCCACCACCAGCAAGGTGTCGCAGTCCCGCATGAGTTCGTACGAGGGGCGGGTGCCCAGGAGGCCGATCGAGCCCGTCACCCAGGGCAGTTCGTCGGAGAGCACGTCCTTGCCCAGCAGTGCCTTGGCGACGCCCGCGCCCAGGAGATCGGCGAGTTCGCCGACCTCGGTCCGTGCCTGCCGGGCACCCTGCCCGACGAGGACGGCCACCCGCTCGCCGGCGTTCAGCACCTCGGCGGCGTGCGCGATGTCCTCGGCGGCGGGCACGGCGGTCGAGCGAGCCATCCCCAGACTGGAGGGCACCATCTTGAAGGCGTGGGTGGGCGGGGTGTAGTCCAGCTCCTGAACGTCGGCCGGAATGATGACCGCCGTCACCGTGCGTCCGGCGTACGCGGTGCGCATCGCCCGGTCGATGACGTTGGGCAGCTGCTCGGGCACGGTCACCATCTCGCAGTACTCCGCCGCCACGTCCTTGTACAGACTCAGCAGATCGACCTCCTGCTGGTACGACCCCCCCATCGCGCTGCGGTTCGTCTGACCGACGAGGGCCACCACGGGCACGTGGTCGAGCTTGGCGTCGTAGAGCCCGTTGAGCAGATGGATGGCGCCGGGTCCCGACGTGGCCGCGCACACCCCCACCTTGCCGGAGAACTTGGCGTACCCCACCGCCTGGAAGGCGGCCATCTCCTCGTGACGGGCCTGGATGAACGCGGGATCGTCGTCCGCGCGCCCCCAGGCGGCGAGCAGGCCGTTGATGCCGTCGCCCGGGTAGGCGAAGACATGGTCCACCTGCCATGCGCGCAGCCGTTCGAGAACGTAGTCCGACACCTTCATGAGGCGGGCCTCCTGTCGTGTGTGTCCTGCGTCCGGGGTCTCCGGGGCTCTCCCGGGGCCGCCCGGCGAGGGGCCGGGCGGACGTCCGGTCCGTCCATGGAGCGCGTGCCACGCGTACCGGCGCCGAAACGTGCCTCGTCCCGGACCGCACGGAGCGGTTCCGGGACGGTTCTCTCGGCGGACGACCCCTCACTCCAGCCAATCAGTGACCGTGCCGTCCCGCCTCCCGTGCCCCGGGCGCTCACAGGACGGGCGCCGAACGTCACGAAACGTGCGGCGCCCGGCGCACGCGGGCCCAATGGCCCTGTCGCCGCAACGATTGCCGGGGCTGTTGGAGGGAGGAGCGCGCGGACCGTGTTTCCGCCCGTGGGCATCGGTTACCCGCATGGGAGACGGATCCGGCAGCCGCTGCCTGCCCGGCGGACCGGTACGAGCGTTCATCAGCACGGGAGAAGTCGATGACCGACGGCAAGCAGATCCAGCGCGACAGCGTCCGGGCCCCCGACCCGGCCGAGGGGGCGATGACCACGGACCAGGGGGTCGCCGTCGAGCACACCGACGACGCGCTGACCGTCGGTGACCGGGGCCCGACGCTTCTGGAGGACTTCCATCTCCGCGAGAAGATCACCCGCTTCGACCACGAGCGCATCCCGGAGCGGGTCGTGCACGCCCGGGGAGCCGGAGCGTACGGGTTCTTCGAGCCCTACGCGTCGTGCGCGGAGTTCACCCGGGCGGCCTTCCTCCAGGACCCGGGCGTGCGCACACCGGTGTTCGTCCGGTTCTCCACCGTGCAGGGCCCGCGCGGTTCGGCGGACACGGTCCGCGACGTGCGGGGCTTCGCGACGAAGTTCTACACGAGCGAGGGCAACTACGACCTGGTCGGCAACAACTTCCCGGTGTTCTTCATCCAGGACGGCATCAAGTTCCCGGACTTCGTGCACGCGGTGAAGCCCGAGCCCCACAACGAGATCCCCACCGGCGCCTCCGCCCACGACACGCTCTGGGACTTCGTCTCCCTCCAGCCCGAAACGCTGCACACGATCATGTGGCTGATGTCGGACCGGGCGATCCCGCGCAGCTACCGCATGATGCAGGGCTTCGGGGTCCACACCTTCCGCTTCGTGGACGCGGAGGGGCGCGGCACGTTCGTGAAGTTCCACTGGACACCGAAGCTGGGCGTGCACTCCCTGGTCTGGGACGAGGCACAGGAGGTCCAGGGGCGCGACCCCGACTTCAACCGGCGTGACCTCTGGGACGCCATCGAGGCCGGCCAGTACCCCGAATGGGAGCTGGGTGTCCAGCTCATCCCCGAGAAGGACGAGCACTCCTTCGACTTCGACCTCCTCGACGCGACGAAGATCGTGCCCGAGGAGATCGTCCCCGTCCGGCCCATCGGCCGGATGGTCCTCGACCGCAACCCCGACAACTTCTTCGCGGAGACCGAACAGGTCGCCTTCCACACCGCCAACGTCGTCCCGGGGATCGACTTCACCAACGACCCCCTGCTCCAGGTGCGGAACTTCTCCTACCTCGACACGCAACTGCTGCGGCTCGGCGGCCCCAACTTCGCCCACATCCCGGTCAACCGCCCCGTCGTCCCCGTACGCAACAACCAGCGCGACGGCTTCCACCAGGAACAGATCCACACCGGAACGAACTACACCCCCAACACCCTGGGCGCCGGCTGCCCGGTCCTCGCGGACGTCGAGTCCGGTGCCTACCGCCACCTCACCGAGCGGGTGGAGGGAGCCACGATCCGCCGGCGCAGCCCCAGCTTCGAGAACCACTACCTGCAGGCCGCCCTCTTCTGGCGCAGCATGGCCGACTGGGAGCGGCAGCACATCGTCGACGCGTTCCGCTTCGAACTGGGCAAGGTGACGGCCAAGGACGTCCGGGCCCGTGCCGTGGCCCAACTGGGCCGGGTGGACACCGCACTCGCGCGCGCCGTCGCCGAGGGCGTCGGCGTCCCCGCCCCCGAGGCGTCCTCGACTCCCGAGCCCGATCCGTCCCCGGCGCTGAGCCTGGAGAACCTGCGGGGCGACGGCTCCATCCTCTCCCGGCAGATCGCCGTGCTCGTGACGGACGGGGTCGACGCGACGCAGATCGAAGCGGTCAGGGGTCCGCTGACCGCCGACGGAGCGATCGTCGAACTCCTGGCCCCGCAGGACGGGACCGTCGCCACCAGCCAGGGCGGCACGCTGGAGGTCGACCGGGCGCTGCCGACCGTGGCGGCCGTCCTCTACGACGCCGTGCTCCTGCCCGACGGCGCCCAGTTCACCGAGGACGCCGTGCGCCGCTTCGTACGCAACGCCTACCGCCACGCCAAGCCCGTCGGCGGCTACGGGGGCGGCATGACCGCGCTCGCCGAACTGCTGCCCGGCACCGTGACGGACCGTCCGGCGTCCGAGGAGCGCGGACCGGTCGACAACCTCGGCGTGGTGACCGCGGCCGGCGGCGACGGCGGCTTCGCCACCGCGTTCGCCTCGGCCGTCGCCGCGCACCGGCACTGGGGGAGGCCGGAACTCGTCTGAGGAGGGGCCCGGCCCTCACCGGGCCGGGCACATCGATTCGGACAAGGCGGTCGAGCCACCCGGCGAGGCACGGACCGATCCGGACATCTTCCTGGACTGCGCGGCCGGGAGGGACTTCCGCGCCAAGGACGGAGCGCCGCCGATCGCCTGGCGGGACCCCGAGTCCAGCCTTCGAGGCGTGGAAGCGGTGCAGCGCGGGCCGCCCCTGTGACTGCACCAGCCTTTCCTACGCCGCTCTCACCGAGCGGCTCTACGTGGTGGACTTCGCCTGGGCGGACCCGGCTATGTGCGAGACGTACAGCAAGGACCTCGTGACCGGTGCCTCCGTGGCCGAGACGGCGTACCGGGCGTTCAATCCGTACGGCAGGGCCAAACGCGGCGGCACCGCCGGCCGAGGCGGCCGTACGCCACGGCGCGGAGCACGAGGTCCGGCATGTCGCCCGCCTTCTCCTCGGATGGTCGGACGAGCACGGCAGGCGCCTGGCCGACGCGGGAGCCCGGTACGGCCTCGCTCTCGGTTCCCCGTCCGCGACCTCTCCGCGCGAGTTGCCCCGTGTGGAGAGGGGAGGCACGCTGGCGGACGAACGACAAGCGACGGAAGGCACCCCATGTCCCCTCACGGGACGCACGCCGAGGTCCCGGTCCCGGGCATGCCCTGCTGGGTCAATCTCATGGTCGACGACCTCCGGGCCACCCGGGCCTTCTACGAGGCGGTCCTCGGCTGGACCTTCGAGTCCAGCGCCCTCGGGAAGGGGTTCCTCACCGCCGTCGCCGACGACAGGCCCGTGGCGGGCATCGGCGTGCGTCGCCCGGGGCTCGCGCCGGCACCGGAATGGACGCCCTACTTCGCGGTCTTTGATGCGGACGCCACCACGGCACGCGTCCAGGAACGCGGCGCCACCGTCGCCGTCGGGCCGGTGTCCCTCGGCCGGGGCCGGGCCTGTCTGGCCGCCGACCGCGACGGCGCGGCCTTCGGCTACTGGCAGGGGCCCGCACCGTGCTGGGCCCTGGGCGGCGACGCCCTCGTCCGGCTCGATCTGCGGACACCCAACGCGTTCGAGGCGGCGGTGTTCTACGGAGAGGTCTTCGGCTGGGGCGAGGACGAGGACGTCAGCGTCGCTTACGAGAACGACCGCATCCGGGTCGGGCACGGAAAGCATTCCGCCCTGTGCCTGCGTGACAGCGGCACCCAGGTCTCCCCGGATCCCCGGCTGCGGTCCCGCTGGCTGGTGACCTTCGCCGTGGAGGACGTGGAACGCGCCATGGTGACGGCCCTGTCGGCCGGCGGGAGCAGACCCCGGCCCACGGCGGAGTCCTGGGCGCCCGAGGGGTTCAGTCGCACCCTGCTCGACCCCGACGGCGGACTCTTCACCCTCGTCCACCGCGGACCATGAGGGCCGTAGGGAGCCCGGAGTGCCCCCGCTCACGGCGGTGCGCTCCGCGTACGTCCCTCCCCACCCGCCCCCTCTCCCGCCCGTCACCCGAGCGCACGGCCCGGTGAGCGGGCCCGCACCGGCGGTGCGATGTTGCGGAGACGGTTCCGCCGAAACCGGGGGCGGACCACAGAAACCGGGCACCCGGACACATGACCGGGCATCAACGAGAGCGACCAGGAGGTCACCGTCATGCCGGCAGGATCGAACCGCAAGCGCGAGCGTCAGTACGAGCATGTGAAGGACAGCGCGAAGAGCCGCGGCGAGTCGGAGAAGCGCGCCAAGGAGATCGCCGCCCGCACCGTCAACAAGGAACGCGCCCGCGCGGGGGAGTCGAAGACCGCGAGCAGGACGTCCACGCGCGACCTCAAGTCCGCGTCCCAGCGCGGCGGCGAGCGCTCGCACAAGGGCGCCCAGGGCCGAACCAAGGACCAGCTCTACGAAGAGGCGAAGAAGAAGAACATCGAGGGCCGTTCCACGATGAACAAGGAGCAGCTCCGCAAGGCGGTCGGGGGCTGAGGCACCCCCGATGCGCGGCGGCGTTCCGACGGGCTCCCGGGGAACGCAGCCGGGCCGCGGGGGCCGCGCGGATTCAGGGGTGCATCCGCCCGATGACTCCGGAGTCGAGACGGGCCAGGAGGCCGGCCGGGGAGTCGTGGATCTCCATGGCTCCGGCCGCCTCCAGGTCCGCCCGGGGGATGCCGCCCGAGAGCAGGCCCACGGCTGCCACGGATGCCCCGGTGGCGGCCTTCATGTCCCAGACGGAGTCCCCGATGTACACGGTCTCCTCGCAGGCGGCGCCCGCGATCTCCCGCGCGTGGTGGATCTGGTCCGGGGCGGGCTTCCCGTTCTCCACGTCGTCCGCGCCGGCCGTGCCGGAGATGACGTCGTCCGCGTCGAGCGCCCGGCGCAGGGCCGCGAGTTCGGGTCCGGACGCCGAGGTCGCGAGGACGACCGTCCACCCGCGTTCCGCGAGGGCGCGCAGCAGCTCCGCCGCGCCGTCATGCGGGGACAGCCGGTCGACGTACGTCGCGTACAGCGTGGAGTGCGCGGCGCTGATCCGGGCGTCCTGCTCCCTGTCCCGTCCGGGGCCCAGGAGATGGCCGACGAGGTCGTCGGAGCCCAGACCGATCGCCTGGTGGATCGCGGGCGTCGCCACCGTGTGCCCGGCCTGGCGGAACGCCTCCCACCAGGTGGTCGCGTGCAGGTAGTTGGTGTCGACGAGGGTCCCGTCGACGTCGAACAGAGCGGCGCGTGTCATGAACGTCCTTCCGGTGTCGGGGTAGGTGTGGGTGTCGCGGCCGGCGTCACAGCGCGATGTCCTCGGCAGCGCAGACCCGGGCACCCATGTTCCGCTCCGCCATCCGCAGCGCGGCCTCGGCCAGGTCCTCGTGGATGTGGGCCACCCCGTCCCGGGGGATCGTCAGGTCCAGGTGCCGGATGTGGGCGTCGAGCGCGGAGTAGAGGATGCACTGCTCCGTCACCTGGCCGGTCAGGACGAGATGGTCGATGCCCAGTTGGTGGAGCAGGTACGGCAGCGGCGTCTCGTAGAAGATCGAGTGCCGGGCCTTGACGACGAAGAGCGACCGCTCGTCGGGGCGCAGCGGTTCGACCAGATCGGGACGGGCGCCGGCCAGGGCCGCCTCGACGATCTCCCCGTGGTGGGAGCGCCAGTCGCCGAAGTTGTCGTTGGCGTAGACGACCCGCGTCCCGCCGCTCCGGGCCGCCTCCAGCATCCGGGCGATGACGGGCACGGCCCGCTCGGCCGAGCGCAGCAACTGCTCGGCGTCCTCGTGGTCGTACGGATTGATCATGTCGATGACGACCAGCGCCGTACGGGACTTCGCCCGCAGCCGCTCGTCCCGAGAGGGCTCCGCCCGGTCGGACATCAGGACCACCGGCTGCCGGCCATCGGGGCGGTGGGCTCACCGCGTCCTCGGACGACCCCGCTCAGGAACGCGGTCAGCGCCTCGGACGCCGAGTGGCGCGGGCGCCAGCCCAGGACCTCGCGCGCCCGGGTGCAGTCCATGACGGGCAGGCGCAGCACGGCGTCGAAGAGATGGGGCGAGGCGGGGACCGCGCGGGCGTGCCAGGCCGTGGCCAGGGCGGCCCGCACCACCGGGACCGGTGCGCGCACCACGCGCGCGTCGAGGAGTTCACCGAGCGCGCGGGCGTCGGTGACGGTGTCGGCGGCGAGGTTGAAGGGGCCCCGGGCGTCGCCCGTCACCGCGAGCCGGTACGCCTCGGCCGCGTCGTCCGTGTGCAGCACCTGGAACCTCAGCCCGTCCAGATCCGGTACGAGGGGCAGCAGATCGGGGCGGATCAGTATCCCCGGCAGGTGCGTGCCGCCGAAGATGCGGCGCTGTTCGGACGCGGAGGTCTCCTTGAAGAGGAAGCCCGGCCTCATGCGCACCACCCGGATCCCCGGATTGCGCAGCTCGAAGGAGTCCAGGACCCGCTCCAGATACGCCTTCTCCCGGCAGTACGCGGCGTCCGGCCAGCCATGGGTCGGCCAGAGCTCGTCCACGCCCGGCTCCTGTTTGGGCCCGGGCGAGTACGCGCCCACGGACGAGGCGTGCACCAGGGCCGGCACCCCCGCCGCGCTCACGGCGTCGAAGACCCGCATCGATCCCTCGACGTTGCTGCGCCAGGTGATGACGGGGTCGTGGGTCGGCTGGAAGCGCCAGGCCAGATGGACGACGGCGTCCGCGCCGGCCAGCAGGCCCCCGAGCTCCCGCTCGCTGTCGGGCCGGGAGAGGTCCGTCCGGTGCCAGGCGACACCGGGCAGCGTGAGGTCGGGCAGCCGCCGGGCCAGTCCGAGGACCGACCCCACGTCCGGGTCGCGGGACAGGGCCCGGACGAGGCTCGTGCCCACGTTGCCGGTCGCGCCCGTGACGACGACGCGCAGCCGATGCGATGCGTTCACCGTGATTCCTTCCGTTGTCCGCTTCCCCCGACCGTTCCGCGCGGTTCAGGGCCGCAGCAGGGTCTTGACCATGCCGTCGGCCTTCGCCTGGAAGGCGGCGTACGCCTGCGGCGCGTCCTCCAGCGGCAGATGGTGGGTGGCGAACCCGTCCACGCCGAGCGGATCGTCGTCGCCGAGCAGCGGAAGCAGGTCGGGGATCCACCGCCTGACGTTCGCCTGCCCCATCCGCAGCTGGATCTGCTTGTCGAACAGGGTGAGCAGCGGCAGCGGGTCCACGGCGCCGCCGTAGACGCCGGAGACGGAGATCGTGCCACCGCGCCGCACCACGTCGATCGCCGTGAGGAACGCGGTCAGCCGGTCGACCCCGGCCCGCTCCATCACCTTGCGGGCCGCCGCGTCCGGGAGGAGCCCGGTGGCCCACTGGCCCGCCCTGCCGAGCGGCGCGCCGTGGGCCTCCATGCCGACGGCGTCGATGACCGCGTCCGTGCCCCGGCCGTCGGTGAGGTCGCGGATCGCCTGCGGCAGGTCCTTCCCGTACCGGCCCAGGTCCATCACCTGGATGCCGCGCGCCGCCGCCCGCGCCAGCCGCTCGGGGACGAGGTCGACGCCGATGACGAGCCCGGCGCCCCGGTGCAGCGCGATCCTGGCGGCCATGTCGCCGATCGGTCCGAGACCGAGGACCGTGACGCTGCCCCCGGGCGGCACCGAGGCGTACTCGACGGCCTGCCAGGCGGTCGGCAGGACGTCCGACAGATAGACGTAGCGGTCGTCCTCCGGCCCCTCGGGGACCTTGACGGGCAGGGTGTCACCGAACGGGACGCGCATGAACTCCGCCTGCCCGCCGGGCACCTGACCGTAGAGCTTCGTGTAGCCGAACAGCGAGGCCCCGGTGCCGAACTCCGTGACCTGGGTGGTCTCGCACTGCGAGTGCAGTCCCTGGTCGCACATGAAGCAGGTGCCGCAGGAGACGTTGAACGGGACCACCACCCGGTCACCTCGGGCCAGGGCGGTCACCTCCGAGCCGGTCTCCTCGACGATCCCCATCGCCTCGTGCCCCAGGATGTCCCCCGCGTCGAGATAGGGGCCGAGCACTTCGTACAGATGCAGATCCGATCCGCAGATACCGGTCGAGGTGACGTCGATGATGATGTCGTGCGGATCCTCGATGACCGGATCGGGAACGGTCTCGACGCGGACGTCCCGCCTGCCGTGCCAGGTCAGTGCGCGCATGGGTCATCTCCTCCGTGCGTGGTGCGTTGTCGGATGTACGCGGCCGGCCGTGCGCCGTGCCGCCCCGGCCCCGCCCGTACGGGCCCCCGGCCCCGTGGGCCCATGTCCGGAAGGCATCGTTATGCCCCTCCCTGTCCATACTCCTCCTGTCGTCCGCCACCGTCCTGTGCGCGGCCTGCCGAGGACCGGCGGCCACGCGTACGCGCCGTCCCACCGCGCGTACCGCACGGTCGGGGGCCAGACTGCTCTGGAGGGGGAGAACGGCGTGGAGCGGAAGGTTCGGATGACGGCGCAGGCGATCGGCGACGACCTGCTGGGTTCCTTCCTGGCCGACCCCCACAACGCCGCCCTCGACATGGCCACCGCCGTGGAGCGCTGCACCCAGGCCCTCGGGCTCCAGCAGTCGGTGGTCCACCTCACGGATCTGCAGCAGCGTCTGCTGGTGCCCCTGACGGGGCAGGGACCGGCCCTGGACATCGACGCCTCGCTCCCTGGCTGGGCCTACCGCACCGAATCCCTGCGGGTGGAGGAATCGGGCGACAACGGCCTGACGGCGTGGCTGCCGCTGCTGGACGGAGCCGAACGCCTCGGCGTGGTGGCCGTGCACGCACCGGCCCTGGACGCCGTGCTGCTGCGCCGCGCGCGGGCCCTCGCCTCCCTGCTTGCGATGATGATCACCTCGAAGCGGCACTACAAGGACTCGTTCGTCCGCAGGACCCGCACGGACACCATGCAACTGCCCACCGAACTGCTCCGCGCGTTCCTGCCGCCCCGCACCATCGGCACCCCCGACGTCGTCTCGACCGCCGTGCTCGAACCCGCCTACGAGATCGCCGGCGACGGCTTCGACCACGCGCTGACCGGCACGACGCTGCACACCTGCATCCTCGATTCCATGGGCCACGATCTGACCTCCGGTCTCGCCACCTCGGTCACCCTGGCCGCCTGCCGCAACGCGCGGCGCGTCGGCGCCGATCTCCCCCAGCTCGTCGAAGACGTCGACGCGGCCCTGTCACGCTGGCTCCCCGACCAGTTCTGCACGGGTGTCCTGGCCCAACTGGACGTTTCCTCCGGCCTGCTGCTCTGGACCAACTGCGGCCACCCCGCACCGCTGCTCATCCGCGGCCAGGCGCTCGTCCCGCACGCGATGGAGAAGGACGCGGACCCGCCGATGGGCTTTCCCTCGCCCCTCGTGCCCGGCCGGCGCCAGGTCCACCGGATCGCCCTGGAGCCGGGGGACCGCGTGCTCATGTACACGGACGGGGCGACGGAGTCCCGCATGCGCAACGGAACGGAATTCGGTCTCGAACGCTTCGTCGACTACGTCGTGCGCGCCGCCGCGAGCGGAGAACTGGCGCCCGAGACGCTGCGCCGGCTCATCCACTCCCTCCTGGAGTCGGAGAGCACTGGCCTGCGGGACGACGCGACCATCCTGATGTTCGAGTGGAAACGCCCGCAACGGTGAACGTCCCTCACGCCGAGTGAAACAGGGCCCGCGCACCGCCACCCGAATGGCGGGCGCCCGCGATCCGGAGGACCGTGGGAGAGGGCACGGGCCGGCGCCGACGAAGCCGCGACGGCCCCGATCCGCCCCTCCCGGAGAACTCTGTGTGAGGCACTCATGACGAACGCAACGCTCGGCGGAACAGCACTGGGTACGGAAGGATCGGACGGCGGTCCCCGGGGGACCACCACCATCGCGGACTCGGTGGTCGCGACGATCGCGGGCATCGCCGTACGCGAGACCGACGGCGTCTATTCGCTCGGCGGCAGCGCCACGCGGGCCTTGGGGGCCGTGAAGGACAAGGTGTCGCGCTCCAGCGACGCCAGCCGCGGCGTCAAGGTGGAGGTCGGCGAGAAGCAGACGGCCGTGGACGTCGACATCGTCGTGGAGTACGGCGTCTCCATCATCGACACCGCGAAGAACATCCGGCTCCGGGTGACCGACGCCGTGGAGACGATGACGGGACTCGAAGTCGTCGAGATCAACATACGGGTGCTCGACGTCCACGTTCCGGGCGACGACTCCGACGGTGACGACGAGACCGAGCAACGGTCCCGCGTCCAGTGAACACCCGTGCCCGCGCGGACCGCGCGGGCACCGGACTGCCCCGGAGCGTCCGCGCCCCGCGTCGGTGCGGGGGCGTACCGCACGGGCGGCCACGTCACCCCGCGCAAGGAGGCCCGTCCCATGACCGACTCCGCGTCCGCACCCGACCCCACCGACCGCTTCCCCCGTCCCGACTTCCCGGAGCAGAGCCAGGAACACCCCGGCTGGACCGGGCCCATGGACCCGCCGCCCGACCACGGAGAGGACTCCTACCGGGGCCACGGTCTCCTGCTGAACCGCAAAACCGTGGTGACCGGCGGCGATTCGGGCATCGGCCGCGCCGTCGCCCTCGCCTTCGCCCGTGAGGGCGCGGACGTCCTGATCACCCACCTCGACGCCGAGCGGGACGAGGCGCGCGAGACCGCGCGCCTGATCGAGGGAGCCGGCCGGCAGGCCCTGACCGAGACCTGCGACATCCGCGACGAGAAGCAGTGCCGCGCCCTGATCGGCCGCGCCGTCGAGGAGTTCGGCCGCGTCGACGTGCTGGTGAACAACGCCGCGTACCAGATGGCACAGCCCGACGGCATCTCCGCCATCTCCACGGAGCAGTTCGACCGGGTCGTGCGGACCAACCTGTACGGGATGTTCTGGCTCTGCAAGACGGCCCTGCCGCACATCCCGGCCGGCGGCTCGATCATCAACACGGCGTCCGTCCAGGCCTACCGGCCCAGCCCCCACCTGCTCGACTACGCCATGACCAAGGGGGCCATCGTCACCTTCACCCAGGGACTCGCGCAGATGCTGGCCTCCGACGGGATCCGCGTCAACGCCGTCGCCCCGGGCCCCGTTTGGACGCCCCTGATCCCGGCGACCCTGCCCGACACCAAGGAGTTCGGCAAGCAGAGTCCGCTCGGCCGCCCCGCGCAGCCCGCCGAGATGGCCCCGGCCTACGTGTTCCTCGCCTCCGAGCAGGCGAGCTACCTGACCGGAGAGATCGTGAACGCGACCGGCGGCACGCCGCTTCCCTGAGCCGGAGGCACACGGTTGATCCCGGCGCACGGGGCGCCGGGATCAACCCTGGGTCAGGCTCACGCATTCGGCCACCATCGAGCCCAGACCGCCGGTGCGCGCGAACACCTCGCGCTGGGTGCGCGCCCCCGTTCCCCGCTCGCGTACGGCCGTGAGCGCCTTCTCGGCGGCCCGGTGGTCGCCGAAGTCCTCCAGGGCCTCGGCGGTGTGGGCGAGCAGGGCGTCCAGGACGGCACGGGCGGGTTCCGGCCGCATGGTGGCTGGGTGGAGCAGATCGCCGTCCAGCCCGGAACGGGCCGCCTGCCACGCCGCCATGCGCAGCAGGCTCACCCCGGTGCCGTCCGGCGGATCGCCCGCGCGCCACGCGCGGGCAGCGGTCTCGACCAGGCCGCGCACCAGCGTGGCCAGGAGCACGGTGTCGTCGGCGTCCAGGCAGACGTCCGCGACCCTGACCTCGACCGTCGGATAGCGCTGCGAGAGCCGCGCGTCGAAGTACAGCATCCCCGGGTCGCGCAGCACCTCCGTCTCCATGAGCGCCCGCACCTGGTCGTGGTAGCGCCGCGCCGTCCCGAACACCTCGACGGGCCCGGCCGACGGCCAACGCCCCCACACCCTGCTGCGGTAGCTGTCGTACGAGGTGTCGCGACCCTGCCAGAACGGCGAGTTCGCGCTCAGCGCCAGCAGGACCGGAAGCCATACGCGCACCCGGTCCAGGACGCCGACGCCTTCCTCGTCCGACTCCACCGAGACGTGCACGTGGCATCCGCAGGTCAGTTGCTCCTGGGTGGTCTCACCGAACCGGTCGGCCAGCCAGGTGTGCCGTTCCCCGTCGCCCAGTGAGGGCTGCACGAGCACGGGCGCGGTCGCGAGCGCGACGACGGCGGCACCGGCGGCCCCCGCGCTCTCGGCGGCCTCGGTCCGTGTGCGGCGGATCTCCTGCGCGAGGTCCCGCATCCGCGTGTGCGGGGTCGTGGCGAACTCCAACTGCTCGTGCTGCAGTTCCGCCTCGAAGGCCGACGGCCCCTCCGAGCGGCGCTCCGCGACGGCCAGGACGGCCGTCGACCGCGCCTGGGGCTCCCCGGTGCGCGGATCGACGAGCAGCAGCTCCTCCTCCACACCGACCGTCCGTACCATGGCGTTCCCTCCGGCGGCAGTGTGCGGGGGCGGGCGGGCGGTCAGGGGGTCCGGGGCGCGTTCGTTCTCACGGGGTGTCCACCGTGAGGGCGGCGTCCACCGCCCGCAGGAAGTCGTCCAGGTCCTTGGGGGTGCGCGAGGTGATCAGACGCCAGCCGTTCTCGTCGTCCGTGACGACCGCCGCATCGGCCCAGTCGCCTCCCGCGTTGCGGATGTCCGTCTTCAACGACGGGTAGGACGTCAGCTTCTTGTCCGACACGACGTCCGCCTCGACCAGGGCCCACGGCCCGTGGCAGATCGCGGCGACCGGACGGCCCGACGAGGTGAAGGAGCGGACGATGCGCACGGCGTCCGACTGCTGGCGCAACGCGTCGGCGTTCAGGGTGCCGCCGGGGATCAGCAGTAGATCGTAGCCCTCCGGGTCCGCCTCGCTCAGCGTCAGTGTCGGCCGGACCGTTCTGCCGGGTTTCTCGTCGCCCACCAGGGTCCGGATCTCGTCCATGGACACGGCGGCCAGCGTCACCTGCGCGCCCCAGCCCTCCAGATGCTGCTGGGGGACGACAAGCTCGTCCTGCTCGACACCGTAGTTGGTGACGATCACCAGCACTTTCCGTTTGCTCACGTCGTCGGTGCTCATACGGGCTCCTTTCGATGGAGGTGTTCCGGCCGCTCCGGCCGACACCGGGGCGAGCCCTTGTCCCTCCCCTCCACTCTCTGCCGCACGGGCGAACGGGGCAACCGCCCGGAATATCACCGCGCCACGGCGGGGAGGCCGCCGGCCGGTACGCAACGGGACCGTGCGGACCGCGATCCCGCCCCGCGACACGACGGTTCCTCTGGGGTGATGAGCGGGCCGTGACGCCACTCGCGTACGGATGACGATCGCCGCCCTCCTCGCGCAGACCGTCGAGGCCGCCGCGCACCGGCTCGGCGTACGCGAGCGGTGACACGCCCGCCCGAGGGCACCCCATGAGACGGGGCGTCACCCCCGCTCGTCGGCACAGACCCTGACGGTGCGCAGCTTCGGGTCGGCGGGGTCGGGCAGGTTCATGCCGGCCGCGAGACCGGTCAGCAGGTAGTGGAGCACGGGCTCGGTGAGCCGTTCCCCGGGCAGGACGACGGGAATGCCCGGGGGATAGGGGGTGATCATCTCCGCGGCGATCCGCCCGGCCGCCCGCTCCACCGGGACGTCCTCGGTGGGCGTGAAGTAGGCGTCGCGCGGCAGCCGGGCCTGCTCCATGCGCAGCTCGGACGGGGAGGGAACGGCCACCTCCGGGCCGCGCGGCAGAGAGGGCGCCCGGTGGGCGAGATCCCGCAGCGCCGCGAGCAGGCGGTCGGCCGTCTCCGCGTCGTCGGCGTGGGTGAGCTGGGCGGTGATGCGCCGGTGGTCCATCAGGTGTGCGTCGATGTGGTGGTGCTCGCGGAGCCAGTCCGCGGCGAGATACCCGGAGATCCCCAGGTCCCGGATGTCGATGACGACCGGCAGCGGATCGAACTCGCAGCCGGCCTCCGTACCGCAGAAGTCGGCACCGTCGTTGACGTGCATGCCGTCGATGGATTCGATCTCCTTGCGTACGGAAGCGGCCAGGGCGAGGGCGCGCGACATCAGGGTGTGCCCCTCCAGGACCATCTGGCGCCGCCAGCCGTCGATGCCCGCGTACAGCAGGACGGACGGGCTGGTCGTCCCCAGCAGGTCCGCCCGGGAGGCGAGCGTGTCGTGGTCGATCAGATTGCCCCGCAGATGGAAGACCGAGCCCTGCTCCAGACCGCTGCCCATCTTGTGCACGCTGGTGACGCAGACATCGGCACCGGCGTCCATCGCCCAGGTCGGCAGATCCGGATGGAACGGCAGATGCGCTCCCCACGCCTCGTCGACGACGAGCGGGCGCGAGCGGCGGTGGCAGACCTCGGCCACGGCCCGCAGGTCCGCCGCCACCCCGTAGGGCGTCGGGCTGGTGATCAGCGCGCCCCGGGCGTCCGGATGCTCGGCGAACGCGCGGTCGTACGCGTCGGCGGTCGGCGGGTGCGCGAGATGCCGCTCCGTGTCCCAGCGCGGCTCGATCCACACGGGGCGGATGCCGGACAGGATGAGCCCGGAGACCACGGATTTGTGCGCGTCCCGCCCCACGAGGAGCTTCTGGCCGTGCGCCGCGACGCTGAGCATGGCGGCCTTGACCGACAGCGAACTGCCGCACGTGGAGAAGAAGGCGAAGTCCGCGTGGACGGCGTCGGCCATCAGCTCCTCCGCGCGCCGCAGCACCCCGGAGCGGGTCCGCCGGTCGTCCAGGCCGCCACTGGCCAGCAGGTCCCCGAAGAACACGGCGTCCCCGAGGAGCGCCCGGACCTCCGGTGCGGCGCCCCGGGCCTGCTTGTGGCCCGGGGGAGTGAACGCCAGCTCCCCGCGGCGCCGGTAGGCGGCCAGTGCGTCGAGGACGGGTGCTGCGTCGTGCTTGTTCGGCATGCCTGTCGCCTTCCCGTGGTCACCTGGTCACCGTGCGCCCGGCGGGGGCCGGTGGCGGACGCCGCCGCCGGACGTGCCCCATACCCCTTCGACGGTCCCATGGTTGTCCCGACCGCGCCGACCGTACCCATGTCCACCTGCGGAAACGTCCACGGAGGCGCGGCGGGGCAGCCCCGCGTGCCGTGACCGTCCCGGTGTGCGGAGACCTGGATACGGCCCCGCTCGGGCGCCGGGACCGCCCCGGGGCCGCGCCTACGCGGCGTCGGCCCCGGACGTGCTGCGGCAGAGGCAGAAGGGGTGTCCGGCGGGGTCCGCGAAGACGCGGAATCCGCGCTCCCCGCCCCGGTCGTCCACGTCGAGCGGTGTCGCCCCCAGGGCCAGGACCTCGCGCTGGGCCGCCTCCATGTCCGTGACGGTGAAGTCGAGGTGTTCCTGCTGGGAGTTCGCGTCGGCCCGGGGCCATTCGGGGGGCCGGTGCCCCGGAGCCCGCTGGAAGGCCAGGCGCGCGCCCTCCGGGTACGCGCAAGTCGTACCAGTCCTCGTTCTCGCGCGTCACCTCGCCGCCCAGCACGCCCTGGTAGAACCCCGCGAGCGCTTCGGGATCGGGGCAGTCCAGGGCGACCAGGCAGTACGTCGCGACAGGCATGGCGTTTCTCGCTTTCGGTGGTGCGGGTGTGCGCTTCTCGGTGCTGCGCGCGTCCCTTCACGGGTTCCGCGTCCGGCGCGGTGGAAACACGTTCCGGGTTTCCTTTCACCCGGACGTTTCGTACATCCGCGATCGGACAACCTTCTCATATGGCTCAATTCGGATACACGATGATGACCGAACAGGCGGGGCCGCGGGCCCTCGTCGACGACGTGGTGGCGGCCGAGCGGGCCGGCTTCGACTTCTCCGTGACCTCCGACCACTCCTTCCCCTGGCTGGCCTCACAGGGACACGCCCCGTACGCGTGGAGCGTGCTCGGCGCGGCCGCCGTCGCCACGTCACGCATCCCGCTGATGACGTACGTGACCTGCCCGACGACCCGCTACCACCCGGCCGTCGTGGCGCAGAAGGCCGCCACCCTGCAACTCCTGTCCGAGGGCCGGTTCCGGCTCGGCCTGGGATCGGGGGAGAACCTCAACGAGCACATCGTGGGCGCCGGCTGGCCCGACGCCAGGGTGCGCCTGGACAAGCTCGAAGAAGCGGTCGGGATCATCAAGTCGCTCCTCGCGGGCGGATACGTCTCGCACCGCGGTACCCACTTCGCCGTCGACAACGCCAAGCTCTGGGACCTGCCGGACGTGCCCGTGCCCGTCGGTGTCGCCGTCTCGGGCGAACGCTCCTGCGAGATCGCCGGCCGGCTGGCGGACCTCGTCATCGCCACCGAACCGAAGGAGGACCTGCTCACCGACTTCGAACGGCACGGCGGCGGCGGAAAGCCCCGGGTGGGCCAGCTCCCCGTCTGCTACGACCCCGACCGCGACGCGGCCGTCGCGCGCGCCCACGACCAGTTCCGCTGGTCGGTCGGCGGCTGGAAGGTCAACTCCGAACTGCCGGGCCCCGCCGCCTTCGACCAGGCCACCCAGTACGTCACCCCCGAGGACGTCGCCCGGTCCGTCCCGTGCGGCGACGACATCGGGGAATTCACCGAGGCCGTACGGGCCTTCACCGACGCGGGATTCACCGAGGTCGCCCTCGTCCAGATCGGCGGCGACCACCAGCGGCCGTTCATCGACTGGGCGCGGGACACACTGCTGCCCGCGCTGCGCGCGCTCTGAGGACGGCGCGCGGTGCGCGCGCCGTCCCGCCCGCCTACGCCACCGCCGCCGCGTCCTTCTCCGGCTCGCCCGTCGCACCGGGGCGCTGCGCGTGGGCGTTGACGCGCTTGCCGAGCAGGATGAAGAACAGGACGAGCCCGACCGTGAGCACGATGTGCCCGAGGCCGGCGGTCAGCGGCACCGCCTCCGCTATGTGGTCCTCGTCGCGGCCGAGCACGGTCAGGATGCCGTGGACGCCCATCATCGCGGTCGAGAGCGCCAGTCCGGCGTTGTAGAGCCAGAAGAACGCGGTGAACATGCGCGTCCCGGAGAGCTGGAAGACCTTGTCGAGGCCGAGGACGATCAGGAAGACGAGCATGCCGAGCGCGAGCAGATGCGTGTGCATCAGCGCGAGTTGCGTGTCTCCGTGGAAGTCCTTGGCCTTCGTGAACTCCCGGTAGAAGAGTCCCGAGACCACGCCCACGATCATGTAGACATGTGCCGCGTAGTACGACTTGCGCATGGTGCGCCCCCCAGTCGGTCCTGTGTGGTTGCGCCCATTCAAACGGTGCCGGGCCGATCTTCGCGCGGCTTTTATGGAACCTGCGTTCGAGACCGTCCCGGCTTGTACGGAACCGGCAGCCGGCCGGGGGCGGAGACTGCCGGACCCCGGCATGGCCGGGAACGACGTGTCCGGTGACAATGAACGCGATGTCGGACCGGACGCCCCGCGCGTTCCGGACCGGGTGGTTCGGGGAGGGGAGAAGCGTCATGGCATGGGTCGTGGGAACCGGCGGGGTGCTGGGCCTGCTGGTGATTGCGCTGGGCATCGTCACGCTGCGGACCGGATGGGTCCTGCCCCCGGCGCGCCGCCACGTCACGCGGCACCGGCTGCACGCATTCGGGGCGCTGTGCACCGGCCTGTCCCTCGTTCTGCAAAGCCTGTTCTTCTTCGGCGTCCTGCCCGGGATCTCGGGGGAGGTACGGTTCCTCGCCGGCGACACCCTGCTGCTCGGCGGGCTCGTCCTCATCGCCCTCGGACAGGTGCTGCCCGCGCCCCGGCCGCGCAACGGAGGCGACGGCGGCACGGATGCTCATCACGGCGCGCCGTCCCCGGCGACGAGCAGCCGGTAGCCGTAGTCGACGGACTCCCGCGTCAGCAGGTCCGCGTGGCGCCGGTGCCAGGCCCCCGAGGCGAGGTCCGCCCGCAGGCGCTCCATCGCCGGTTCGACCACGGACGCGGGCAACTGGGCGAACGTCGAACTCGCCCGCCGGATCACCGGATCGAGATAGCACTCCGGGCGCCTCCAGAACGCGCACTGGAAGCCGTCGGTGAAGTCGTGCGGGACGGGGAACGGCACCACCGTGTGCGCGCCCAGCGCCTCGGCCGTCGCGGCGAGCGGGGCGAAACGGGAGCGGTCGAGGTCCCGGATCTCGGGAACGTACTCCTCGATCAGCCACAACTCGGTGCTGTGCTCCGGATCCCAGGTGAACACGAGCCGACGGTCGGCGACCCGCCGCAGCTCGGCCAGGCCCCGGTACGGATCGGACCAGTGGTGCACGGTCATCACCGCCATGGCCGCGTCGAACGCCCCGTCCCCGAACGGCAGGGCCTCCGCCGCCGCCAGGACCTTGTCGCGGCCCGGGTGCTGGTCCAGCATCACCCGCGACGGGTCCACCGCCGTGACCTCGAAGCCGTCCGGCTCGTAGGAGCCCGTTCCGGCACCGACGTTGACGACCGTACGCGCCCCGGCCAGGGCCCTGCGGATCAGGGCCGTCAGCCGTGCATCGGGGCGGCGGACCTTCCGGTAGCCCAGCCCGATGCGGTCGTACACGGCGGCGGTGTCCGGAGCGGACCCGGAAGCAGAAGCGGTCATGCCCGGATCCCACCAGGGCGCGGACCGCCCGGGCGAGAGATTTAGGCTGGGCCGAATGTTGCTCCTCCGCCTGGACGTGGACGGCCTGGCCTCCGTCCGCTTCGCCTGCTCGCCCCTCCAGGAGACGGTCCAGAGCCTGCGCGCCTGGCGCAGCCCCGTGCGCTACGCCGCGCACCAGCCCTTCCTCCGCCGGTCCGCCCCGCTGCTCCGGCACGTCGACTGGCCGCTCCTCCAGGCGCTCGTCGGGCCGACCCGGCTCATCCCGGACTTCCTCACGCCCCACCCCCCGACGCCGACCACGGACATCGACGACGAGTTCGCGGCCCTGCGCGCCACGCCCGCCGACCGCGTCGCGCACGAGATCGCACAGGCCGCCGACGGCCGCCCCGTCCACCCCCTCCTCAGCAGGGCGCACACCGACCCCGAGGGCCTGCTGGAGGCCGTCGCCGACGCCCTTCACACGTACTGGCTCCTCGTCGTCGCACCGCAGTGGCCGCGCATGGACGCGGTGCTGCGCGCCGATGTCGTGCACCGCGCCGGCCTGCTGGCCGACGGGGGAGCCGCCGCGCTGTTCGCCGGCCTCGACCCCGGTCTGCGGTGGCGCACCGCCACCGCTCCCGGCACCGGACCGGCGCCGCGCACCGGCACCCTGGAAGTGGACGCCTTCCCCACCGAGCGGCACGAGATCACCGCCGACGGCCACGGGCTGACCTTCACCCCGTCGCTCTTCTGCGATCACGCCGTCACCGTCGTCGACCTCGCCCTGCCGCCCCGCATCTGGTACCCGGCGCGCGGGCCGGCCACCGTCTGGCAGCGCGACACGCACGCCCCGCCCACCGCCCTGGCCGAGCTGCTGGGCCGCACCCGCGCCCGCGTCCTCACCGCACTCGACCAGCCGACGAGCACCACCGGCATCGCCCGGTTGCTCGGCATCAGCACCGGCTCGGCCAGCCAGCACCTCGGCGTCCTGCACCGCGCCGGACTCGTCACCCGGGCCCGCCAGGGCCACCAGGTCCTCTACCTGCGCAGCCCGCTCGGCGACCGGCTCTCGGCGTGACTCCGTGCACGCGGCTCATCGGCGCGGGCAGCGGCCCCGGCCGCCTTCCGCTCAGGACGCCGGCGGCCCGTCCGGCAGCCGGCCCGGAGGCACCTGCTCGATCCGGGTCCAGCCCTTCCAGCCGCGCTCCCTGAGGACGTCCAGCACCAGTTCGGCGCCGGGCGCGGACTCGACCATCGTCGAGTCCATCAGGGCGACGAACGCGTCGTCGAAGCCGTCCGGCCCCGCCTCGCCGGCCCGGACGGCACGGATCATCAGCCGCTCCAGGATGTCCGCGATCTCCACGATCCGCGGATCGCCGGGCGTCCAGTCGCGGTCGGGATCCCCCGTGAAGTAGCCGTACAACCGCACCATGTCGGGGTCGTCCAGCTCCTCGTTCTTCTTGGCGATCACCGCGTCGATCATCTCCGGCACCTGAGCCGCGATCATGATCCAGGCGTCCCGCTCCAGCGCGATGTAGCGCTCGCCGACGCCGAGGCCCCGCAGCCGGTCCAGATACGCCACGACGCTCCGGGGGAGCGCCAGCTGCTCCCCGGCGGCGAGCCGGGCGAGTCTGCGGCGGGTGTCGCCGAGCCGCCGGATCTCGGCCCGCACCCGGCGGTCGATCTCCTCCACGCCCCGGGCGAAGCCCTCCGGGTCCGCGTCGAGGAGTTCCTGGACCCGGGCCAGCGGGACGCCCGCGTCGGCCAGGGTGCGGATCCGGATCAGCCGGACCACGGCGGCGGCGTCGTACGAGCGGTACCCGGAACGGTCGCGGTCCGGCTCGGGCAGCAGCCCGACCTTGTGGTAGTGGCGTACCGCCCGGACCGTCACTCCGGCGTACGCCGCGAGCCGGCTGATGGTGAGCATGTGACCCAGCCTGCCTCAGACGATCTTCCGGCGGTAGGCGGCCAGCGCCCCCGCGTACGCCACGACCAGGATGCCCGTGCACCATCCGAGCGCGACCCAGAGGTCCGTCCCGGCCGGCCGGTCCGCCAGCAGGGAGCGGAGCGTGTCCACGATCGACGTCACCGGCTGGTGCTCGGCGAACCAGCGCACCGGGCCGGGCATCGTGCCCGTGGGCACGAACGCCGAGCTGACGAACGGCAGGAAGATCAGCGGATACGCGAACGCCCCCGCACCCTCGACGGAGGACGCCGAGAGCCCCGGGATCACGGCCAGCCAGGTCAGCGCCAGGGTGAACAGGAACAGCACCCCGGCCACCCCGAGCCATCCGGCCGCACCGGCCGGCGAGCGGAACCCCATCAGCAGCGCCACGCCCAGGACCAGCAGGAGCGCGATCAGGTTCGCGACCATCGACGTGAGGACATGGGCCCACAGCACCCCCGACCGCGCGATCGGCATCGACTGGAACCGTTCGAAGATCCCGCCGCTCACATCGGTGAACAACCGGAACGCCGTGTACGAGACGCCGGAGGCGACCGTCATGAGCAGAATGCCCGGCAGCATGTAGGAGACGTACGGCACCGGACCGGTGTCGATGGCCCCGCCGAACACGTAGACGAACATCAGCATCATGGCGACCGGGGTGATCACCGTGGTGACGACGGTGTCCGCACTGCGGGTGACATGGCGCAGCGTCCGCCCGGTGAGCGCGGCCGTGTCGCGGAGGACGTACGAGGTCATCGTCGGTCACCCACCGTCGTGCCCGTGCCCGTCGGCCGCGTCGTGCCGGCGGTGCCGGTCCGGCCGGAGCCGGTCACCGCGAGGAAGACCTCCTCCAGGCTCGGCTGCTTCTCGACGTACTCGACCTCCGCGGGCGGGAAGAGCCGTTTCAGCGCGTCGAGGGTGTCCTCGACGATGATCCGCCCCTGGTGGAGGATGGCGATCCGGTCGGCCAGCTGCTCGGCCTCCTCCAGATGCTGTGTCGTCAGCAGAACGGTCTTCCCCCGGCCCGCCAGCTCCCTGACCGCGTCCCACACCTCGATGCGCGCCTCCGGGTCGAGACCGGCCGTCGGCTCGTCCAGGAAGATCACCGGGGAGTCCCCGACCAGACTCATCGCGAGATCGAGGCGGCGCCGCATCCCGCCCGAGTACGTGGACACGCGCCGCGCCCCCGCCCCGGTCAGCGAGAAGCGCCCGAGCAGCCCGTCCGCCACCGCGCCCGGGTCCGCGAGGTGCCGCAGCCGCGCGACGAGCACCAGGTTCTCCCGGCCGCTCAGGATCCCGTCGACGGCGGCGAACTGTCCGGTGAGACTGACCGACGCCCGCACCCGCGCCGGCTGCCCGACGGCGTCGAAGCCGTTGACCTCGACGGTCCCCGCGTCGGGCTTCAGCAGCGTCGCCAGGATCCGCACCGTGGTCGTCTTGCCCGCCCCGTTGGACCCCAGCAGGGCGAGGACGGTGCCGCGCTCCACGTCGAGATCGACGCCGCGCAGCACGTCGACCGTTCCGTACGCCTTCTTCAGACCGCGTACGCGGATCGCCGGACCGGCGGTCGATTGTGCCTCCATACCCGTTCCCTCCTTCATGTGCCCCATGTCGTCCGGCGGCTGCCGGACGACGTCTGGGGGAAGAATGGAGGGTTGACCCGGCGTCAAGGTCAAGCCGTGCCGGGCGGCCCTCAGAAGTCGACCGGGTCCCGGACGAGCGGGCAGGTCATGCAGTGGCCGCCGCCCCGGCCCCGGCCCAGTTCGGCGCCGACGATGGTCACCACCTCCACCCCGGCCTCGCGCAGCAGGGCGTTCGTCTGGGTGTTGCGGTCGTAGGTGAAGACGACGCCGGGCTCGACGGCGACGGCGTTGTTGCCGCTGTCCCACTGCTGCCGTTCGGAGGCGTACACATCGCCGCCGGTCCCGATCACCCGCAGCTCCGGCAGACCGAGCCCCCGGGCGACCACGTCCACGAAGGGCGTCGAGCCCTCGTCCGTGACGTGCACCGGGTCGGCCGCGTCCCCGGGGCGCAGCGAGAACGTGTGCACCGCGTCCATGATCTTCGGGTAGAGCGTGACGACGTCCCGGTCGGCGAAGGTGAACACGGTGTCCAGGTGCATCGCGGACCGGAGCCGGGGCATGCCGGCCACGATGACGTGCTCGGCCGCGCCGTTGGCGAAGAGGGCCGCGGAGACCTGGGTGATCGCCTGGCGCGAGGTGCGCTCGCTCATGCCCATGAGGACGACACCGTTGCCCACGGGCATGATGTCGCCGCCCTCGAACGTGGCCTGGCCCCAGTCCCGCTCCGGATCGCCCCACCAGACGGTCGCGCCGGTGAAATCGGGGTGGAAGCGGTAGACCGCCTTCATCAGCAGGGTCTCGTCGTGCCGCGCCGGCCAGTACAACGGATTGAGGGTGAGGCCGCCGTACAGCCAGCACGTCGTGTCGCGGGTGTAGAGCGTATTGGGCAGCGGGGGCATCAGGTACTCGCGGACGCCCGTGGACTCGCGGGCCAGCGCGACGTACGGCGAGCGGTACGCGTCGGGGAGGTCGAAGGTCGCCAGCCCGCCGATCAGATACTCGGCGAGCTGCCGGGGCTCCAGCGACTCCAGGAACGCGCGGGTGGCGTCGATCAGGCCGATGCCCACCTCGTTGGGCACGATCTTGCGGTCCAGGAGCCAGGACCGTGCCCCCTCGACGGCCAACGTCTCGGCCAGCAGCTCGTGCAGCTCCACCACCTCGACGCCGCGCCGCCGCAGCTCGGCCACGAAGTCGGCGTGGTCGCGCTGGGCGTTCTCCACCCACATGACGTCGTCGAAGAGGAGGTCGTCCGCGTTGGTCGGGGTCAGCCGGCGGTGCGCCAGACCGGGGGCGCACACCAGCACCTTGCGCAACCGCCCGACCTCGGAGTGGACGCCGTGGGGGAGCGGGGACGGAGTGCTCGGTGCGGTCATGGGGACCTCCCTGGACGGGGTGCGAACGGGCGGGCGGGGGACGGGTGTCAGAGGCTGATCCAGCCGGCGGCGAGCGCCACCACGCCGACGACGGCACCGGCCACCGAGACCGTGAGGACGACCGCCTCCCGGGGCGAGAAGAGCGTCCGGCCCTGTTCACGGCGGGCCATCACGAAGAGCACCGTGGCGGGGGCGTAGAGGATGAACGACATCAGGACGAAGCGGAGCCCGGCCGCGTAGATCAGGAACGCCGTGTAGAGCGTGGCGAGCGCCGCGACCGTCAGCTCGCCGCGCGAGGTGCGGCCCCCGGTGGTCAGCGGGTCCGCCCGGACACCGATCCTGACCGCGAATCCGGCGGCCAGCAGATACGGGATCAGGGACAGGGCGCTGGTGAGGTCGAGCGCGAAGGTGAACGCGTCGTCGGAGAACGCGGTGACCACCAGCACGATCTGAGTCAGCACCGTGGTCATCACGAGCGCGGGAATCGGCACGTCGGCGTGGTTGGCACGTCCCAGGAAGCGCGGCATGTCGTCGTCCTTCGCGGCGACGAACAGCACCTCGGCCGACATCAGCGTCCACGCCAGATAGGCGCCCAGCACCGACACGATCAGACCGACGCTGATGAAGACCTTGCCCCAGGTGCCGACCGCGTCCTCCAGCACCCCCGCCATGGACAGCTGGCGCAGGCCCGCGATCTGCTCCATCGGCATGATCCCGTACGACACGATGACGACCGAGGCGAAGATCGCGAAGACGCTCAGGAAGCCGAGGAGCGTGGCCCGGCCCACATCGGAGCGCCTCTTCGCGTGCCGGGAGTACACGCTCGCGCCCTCGATGCCGAGGAAGACGAAGACGGTGGCCAGCATCGTGCCCCGGACCTGGCTGAACAGCGACCCCGCGTAGTCGCGCCCCAGTTGTCCGCGAACACCCCGGCGTCGAAGTAGACCAGGGCCAGCACGACGAAGACCAGAATGGGGACGATCTTGGCCATGGTGACGATCCGGTTGATCGCGGCGGCCTCCTTCACCCCCCGGCGGATCATGAAGAAGAACGCCCACAGACCGGCCGAGGAGAGCACGATCGCCAGGGCCGTGTCCCCGTCGCCCAGCGCGGGCCAGATCGCCCCGACCGTGGACATGATCAGCACCCAGTACGTCACATTGCCGACGCAGGCGCTGGCCCAGTAGCCGAACGCCGAGAAGAACCCCAGGTACTCACCGAACCCGGCCTTCGCGTACGCGTACACCCCCGCGTCCAGATCCGGCCGGCGCACGGCCAGCGACTGGAAGACGAAGGCGAGCGTGAGCATGCCCGCACCGGCGATCGCCCAGGCGATCAGCGCGCCCGCGACACCGGTCTCCTCCGCGAAGCGCCGCGGCAGCGAGAAGACGCCCGCACCGACCATGGAGCCGACCACCATCGTGGTCAGCGTGAAGAGCGTCAGCTTCGCGGGCGGCGGTGACTGCGGCCCGGTCTCGGCCGTGGTGGCTGCGTGCGTCATGACGTCCTTCCCGCTCCGGCGGGGCCGGCCTCTGCGGACACCGGGCCAGGTGCGCTCGGCAGCCGCGTAGTCACACCTTGTACTAAATGGGTGACTACAGCATCTTTTGCCGGTTCGCGGTGTGAAGGAGGCGGAGCGAGGACGAGGTCCCCGTGCGCGCCCCGCTCACGCCGGATACGCGTGTGTCTGCGTGGCCTTCACCGTCGCCCAGACCTCGGCCCCCGTGTGCAGGTCCAGCTCGGCCGCGGCCATCGTCGTCAGCGCGGCCACCAGCGGCAGTTCGCCCGTGAGGGCCACGCGGATCCGGTCGCCGTGCGTGTCCAGACCCACCACCTCGCACCGCCAGAGATTCCGGGCGCTGGAGCCCGACGGGCGCGCGCGGTGCAGGGTGACGGCGCTGGGCGGGAAGGCCACGAACGCCGGACCGGACAGCTCCTCCGACGTGGTGATCACGGGTCCGCCGTCGAGCCGCACCGTGTGCGCGTCGGCCCTCCCCCGGTACAGGTTCAGACCGACCAGATGCGCGATGTAGTCCGTACGCGGACGGCGGGCGATGGCGGCGGGGCTGCCCTCCTGCACGATTCTGCCGTCCTCGACGACGACCAGATGGTCGGCCAGGACCATCGCGTCGAGCGGGTCGTGCGTGACGAGCACCGCGACCGCTTCGAACGCGGCCAGATGGCGGCGGAGCTGCGCGCGCACGTCGAGACGGGTGCGGGCGTCGAGGGCCGCGAGCGGTTCGTCGAGCAGCAGCAGCCGGGGACGGACGGCCAGGGCACGGGCGAGCGCCACCCGCTGCGCCTGCCCTCCGGAGAGCCGGCGCGGCTTGACGGACGCGTGGGCGGAGAGCCCCATGCGGTCCAGCCAGCCGGCGGCCTCGGCGCGGGCCCGCGCCCGGGAGGCGCCCTGGCAGCGGGGCCCGAACGCCACATTGTCCAGCGCGGTCAGATGGGGGAAGAGCAGATAGTCCTGGAAGACGACGCCGACCGGCCGCGCCTCCGGCGCCAGCCGGTCCAGCTCCGCGCCGTCCAGCCGGATGTGCCCGTCCGTCAGCGGCACCAGGCCCGCCAGGGCGCGCAGGGCGGTCGTCTTGCCCGCGCCGTTCGGGCCGAGGAGCGCGATCACGTCACCGGGCGCCGCGCGCAGCGCCACATCGAGACGGAACGTTCCCCGCTCCACCAGCAGCCGGGCGTCCAGCCCCGCGTCCGGTGCGGGCGCGAGGGGGGCGGTGGGGCGCGGGGTGGCGCCGGTGCCGGTCATGAGGCGGTCATCCAGCGGTCGCGCAGTCCGGCCAGGACCGCGACGGACACGGCGAGCAGCACGAGGCTGAGGGCGATCGCGGCCTCCGGGTCGCTCTGCAGCGCCAGGTACACGGCGAGCGGCATCGTCTGCGTCCGGCCCGGGAAGTTCCCGGCGAACGTGATGGTGGCGCCGAACTCCCCGAGCGCACGCGCCCACGCCAGCACCGCGCCGGCCGCGATCCCCGGCATGATCATCGGCAGGGTGACCCGGCGGAACGCGGTGAAACGCGAGGCGCCCAGCGTCGTCGCGGCCTCCTCGTACCGGGGATCGGCGGCCCGCAGCGTGCCCTCCACGCTGATGACGAGGAACGGCATCGCGACGAACGCCTCCGCGACGACCACGCCCGTCGTCGTGAACGGCAGCGTGACACCGAACCACGCGTCGAGCCACTGGCCCACGACCCCGTTGCGGCCGAGCGCCATCAGCAGCGCCACACCGCCGACCACCGGAGGCAGCACCAGGGGCAGCGTCACCAGCGCGCGCACAAGGCCCCGCCCGGGGAACTCGACCCGTGCCAGCAGCCAGGCCAGCGGCACCCCGAGCACCAGGCTCACCGCCGTCGCCCCGGTCGCGCACAGGAGCGAGAGCCGCAGCGCCTCCCAGACCCCGGTGCTGGTCAGCAATGACGGCATGCCGCGCCACGGGGCCCTGATCAGCAGCGCGACCAGGGGCAGCGCCAGGAAGGCGAGCCCGACCACGGCCGGGACCAGCAGCGGCAGCGGCGCGCCCGGCCGGCGCGGGGCACGGCGGCGCGGCCGCGGGCCGTCCGGGGCGGGCACGGCCTCGCGGGGCGCCGGGGAAGGGACGGTCACGGCTTGAGGAACCCGGCCTCGTTCAGGACCTCCCGGCCCTCGGCGGAGCGGACGAGCGCGATGAACGCCTTCGCGGTCTCCGTGTTCTTCGAGCCCTTGAGCAGCACGATCGGGTAGTCGTTGACGGCACCGGCCGATTCGGGGAACTCCACGCCCTCCACCTTCCCGCCGGCCGCCTTCACATCCGTCCTGTACACGAGCGCGGCGTCGGCCTCCTTCAGGACCACCTTGGTGAGGGCCGCCTTGACGTCCTGCTCGTAGGAGACCGGGGTGAGCTTCAGCCCGCTCGCGTCCAGCGCCTTCTGCGCGGCCGCGCCGCACGGCACGGTCCGGTCGCACAGCACGACCTTGAGGCTGGAGCCGGTGAGGTCCTTCAGCGAGGCCACCCTGCCGGGGTTGCCGGGCAGGGTGGCGATCTCCAGCCGGTTGCGGACGAACGTGGCCGGGGCGGCGGCGTTGTCCCCGGCGTCCGTGACGATCTTCATCGTCTTGGGGCTCGCCGAGGCGAACACGTCGGCCGGGGCGCCGCCGGTGATGCCCGCCGCCAGCGAGTCGCTGCCGCCGAAGCTGAAGGTGACGGAGGTGCCCGGGTGGGCCTGTTCGAACCGCCGGCCCAGAGTCTCGAAGCTCTCCTTGAGCGAGGCGGCGGCGAACACGGTCACCCCGCCGGAGAGCTTCCCCGGCCCGCCGCCCGACGGCGAGGAGTCCGAGGCCGCGTCCGATCCGGACGAGGAGCAGGCGCTCAGGAGGAGCAGGGCGGCGGCGCCCGCACCGGCCGTCTCCACCATGCGACGGGTCCGGCGCGCGGGTCGGCTCATCACGGGTCCACTCCCTCCGGTCCGCACGGAACCGTCATCGGTCCGGCGGACGTGGTCGACGCGTGCCGTCCGGCCGCCGCATCCCCGATCCGGTGGCCGTGCACGCGTCGATCATCATGCCGCAGATGCGAGGTCCATGTCTCCTGTCGCTTCGCATGAGCCGGATCGTCCGGGATTCACCCTGGCATGTGCGTTTCTACGGGAGGCCGGCTGCCGGGGGGCCGTCAGGTGAGGGGACGGGACCGCCGGCCGGCCCCCAGGGCCGCGGAGCCGATGGCGACGACGATGCCCGCGAACGCCCACGCGCCCAGGATCCACAGCGCGCCGGTGGTCGCACTGCCGTCGAAGTAGACCGTGTTGCGGACGACCGTGGTCCCCGCGCCCGGCGGCAGCGCCTGGCCGATGGCCGCCCAGAACGGCGGCAGCAGCGAGGACGGATAGACCCCTCCCGAACTGGGGTTGCCCAGGATCGTGAAGATGAGGATCGTGAGGCCGAGCCCCACCGTGCCGGCCAGCGACTGGAGCGCCACCCCCACCGCCCCCGAGGCGAACACCACGAGCGTGCCGATCCCCACCAGGTCCCAGAACGCGCCCGGCAGACAGTTCAGCACCGGACCCACGATGATCGCGCCCCCGATGCCGGAAACGAACGCGTACGGCACCATCGCGGCGAGACGCACCAGCGTGCGGCGCAGGGTGGGCCGCTTCGAGCCCGCCGCCATGTTCAGCGCCGACGCGGCGAGATAGCCGCCGATTGTCCAGCTGAG
Organism: Streptomyces sp. NPDC001515; assembly: GCF_053597115.1. Classification (NCBI taxonomy): domain Bacteria; kingdom Bacillati; phylum Actinomycetota; class Actinomycetes; order Kitasatosporales; family Streptomycetaceae; genus Streptomyces; species Streptomyces sp. NPDC001515. The sequence continues at coordinate 124,890 of NZ_JBSFHN010000007.1, read as the reverse complement.
AACCAGATAGAAGGAGGACAGGCCACGCGAGTCGCCCGCCGCCGGCGGGCGGATGTCCCGAACCACCAGGGAACGCTTCTGGGTCCGTTCCACCTCCGCCACGATCTTCGCCGCGGCGTCCGCCGCCGACGGCCCGCCCGCCGAGGCCACCATCAAGGTGTCCGTGCGTCCGGCCGCGTTGACGATCAGGGCCGCGTCCGTGTCCCGTTCCAGGAGCCGGGAGCGGGCCTGCGCCCGGTTCGCGGCGGCGGTGACGTGCAGGGGCTCGCCGGGCAGCGCGTTGAGCCGGGCCACCAGCTCCGCTTCGGCCGCCGCCGGCGCCACCACGACGATCGGCACCCGGTGCGGCTTCGGGGCGTGGAAGGCGCCCATGTACGAGAGAGCGAAGCCCAGTTGGAGCAGCAGCACGCCCACCATCACGAGCACGGACCTGGTCGAGATCGCATCGCGCAATTCCTGCCGGACGGTGTGCCCGCCCGGCCGGTCCGTCGCACTCGCCACGTGAAGTCCCTTTCCCCGCCGGATGTGTTCGGTTCCTTCCGAACCACCACATAGTCGGCTTGTCCGGCCGCACGGCCGGGAGAACACGCGGCCCGGGGCGGCGCGTACCCCGTTCGGCCGTACGCCGCCCCGGTGACCGATACTGGCCCCGGCACCAGCGGCGAACGAGGGGAACGGGCATGACGGACGACCACCGGGTGGGACCGCCCAGCCGGGGCAACGAACGCGAGACCCTGCGGGCCTTCCTCGACTACCACCGGGCGACCCTCGCCATGAAGTGCGAGGGCCTGACCGACGAGGAGTTGCGGCAGCGCTCCATGCCGCCCTCCGGCCTGTCCCTCCTCGGCCTCGTCCGGCACATGGCCGAGGTCGAACGCACGTGGTTCCGCCGGGTGTTCGAGGACCACGACGTGCCCCTCGTCTGGTCCGACCGGATGGACTTCCAGGCCGCGTACGACGCGGGCACCGCCACCCGCCAGGAGGCGTTCGACGCCTGGCGGACCGAGGTGGACCACGCACGGCGCATCGAGGGCGCGATCGACTCCCTGGACCGGACGGGGCTCCAGCCGCGCTGGGACGAGGAGGTCTCCCTGCGGATGGTCATGGTCCACGTCCTTCTGGAGTACGGGCGCCACAACGGCCACGCCGACCTCCTGCGCGAAGGCGTGGACGGCACGGTCGGTGCCTGAGAGCCCGCGAACTCCCGCGCGGGGCGCCGCCGTTTAATCGGTGGTGGCGCCCCCGCCCCCGGGCATAGGCTGCCCCGGCGACCGCGCCCCCGATGCGCTCGGCTGCGGCTCCTTCCTCTGACACCATGTGACGCCGCCGCCTCTTCCTGAACTCGGGAGGCGCGGTCGACCAGCCCCGGGACACCGCGTCCGGGGCTCCCTGTTCCCGAACCCGGGGGGAATCCCTGCCTCGCCACACCCCGCGCGTCTCCAAGGTCTGGACCGAGATGCTCGTGGCCCCGCCGGTCTCCGCGGCGGCCCGCCTCTCCCACGCTGCCCGCACCGTCGGACAGCCCCGGGCCCGCACCACCCACCAGGGCGGACCCGCCTTCTTCCGGCCACCGAAGGAGGAACTGTTCCTCCTCGCCGTCGGCAACCTCGTCTCCCAGCGCGCCTATTACGAGGACGCGGGCGAACGCGACGCCCGCTTCGCCCACCTGGTCGGCCGGCTCGCGGTCGAGGACCCCCACTGGACCGCCGGGCTGCTGCGCTGGCTCCGCGAGGACGCCCATCTGCGCACCGCCCCGCTGGTCGGCGCCGCCGCGTACGTACGGGCCCGGCTCGACGCCCGTACGACCCACGGCCCCGGCAACCGCTCCGTGATCGACTCGGTCCTGCGCCGCGCCGACGAACCCGGCGAACTGCTCGCCCACTGGACCTCCGCCTACGGCCGCCGCATCCCCCAGCCCGTGAAGCGCGGCACCGCCGACGCCGTACGCCGGCTGTACACCTCCCGCTCCCTGCTCACGTACGACACCGCCTCGCACGCCTTCCGCTTCGGGGACGTGCTGAACGTGGTGCACGCGGCCCCGCACCCGCAACGGCCCTGGCAGAGCGAGCTGTTCCGCTACGCCCTGGACCGCCGCCACCATCCGGCGACGGCCGTTCCACCCGCCGGTGACACCGTGCTGCGCGCCCACCGCGAGCTGACCGCGCTTCCGGTGGCGGAGCGGCGTGCCGCGGTCACCGGGCCGGGCGGGGCCGCCCGGCTGGCGGCGGCCGGGATGACCTGGGAGGCCCTGGCGGGCTGGCTGCACGGGCCCCTGGACGCCGCCGTGTGGGAGGCGGTCATCCCTTCGATGGGGCCCATGGCCCTGCTCCGCAATCTGCGCAACTTCGACGAGGCGGGCGTCTCGGACGAGGCCGCCGCACGGGTCGCCGCCCGCATCGCGGACCCCGAGGAGGTCGCCCGCTCCCGGCAGTTCCCCTTCCGCTACCTCGCCGCCCACCGCAACGCCCCCTCCGGGCGGTGGGCCGGCGCCCTGGAGACGGCGCTCGGCCACAGCCTGGCCCACGTCCCCGCGCTGCCCGGCCGCACCCTGGTCCTGGTGGACCGCTCCGACTCGATGTTCTGGGACACCGTCTCCGACCGCTCCACCCTGACCCGGGCCGACGCGGCGGCCCTCTTCGGCGCCGCGCTGGCCCTGCGTGCCGAGCGGGCCGACCTGGTGGAGTTCGGCTGGCACAGCGCACCGGTCCCGTTCACGGCGGGCGAACCGGTCCTCGACGTGGCCGGACGCTTCCACGCGCTCGGCGGCACCTGCACCGAGCGGGCCGTACGCACCCGCTTCCGCGACCACGACCGGGTGCTGATCGTGACCGACGAGCAGACGGCGGGCACCGGCAACCCCGTCGCGTCCGTGCCGTCCCGCGTTCCCGTCTACACCTGGAACCTCGCGGGCTACCGCCCCGCGCACCTCCCCGCCGGACGCCACCGGCACACCTTCGGCGGACTCTCCGATGCGGCCTTCCGCATGGTCGGACTCATCGAGAACGGCCGCGCCGGACGCTGGCCCTGGACAGCGCCGTGAACGGGACGCCGTCCGCCCGGGCGTCAGGACCCGGGCGGACGGCGGAACGGGGAGGAGACGGTGCCGGTGGGGCCTTTCGTCCGGCTCGTGCCGGCTCGCCCGATCCGGACGGAACGTCCTAGCCGGCGCGCGCCTCCAGCAGCCGCCGGGGGACGAAACCGGCGTCCGCCAGGCGCTCCCACAGCGCGTCCGGGACGGGGAAGCGGGCCGCTGCCGCGTTCGCCGTCACCTCGTGGGCCGAACGGCAGCCCAGGACGACCGAACTCACCGCGGGGTGGAGCAGCGGGAACTGCACGGCCGCCGCCGTGAGCGGCACCCCGTGCTCCGCGCACAGCTCCCGGCAGCGGCGGGCCCGCTGCAGTGCCTCGGCCGGGGCCGGACGGTAGTGGAACATCGCGCCGGGGGAGGGGTCGGCCAGCAGCCCGGTGTTGAAGACCCCGCCGACCACGACGGCCGTGCCCGTCTCGGCGCACCGGGGGAGCAGGGTCTCCAGCGCCTGGTGGTCCAGGAGCGAGAAGCGGCCTGCGACGAGCACCGCGTCGACCTCGAACTCCGTGACGTACTCGGTCAGCGGGGCGCTGTGGTTCATGCCGAAGCCGATGGCCCGGATCAGCCCCTCGTCCCGCAGCCGGCGCACCGCCGGATAGGCCGTGCGGCGGACCTCGTCCGGATAGTCGTCCGGGTCGTGGAGGTAGAGGATGTCGACGCTGGAGCGGCCGAGCCGGGTGAGGCTGGACTCCAGTGACTCGCGGATACCGCGCTCGGTCCAGTCGGTGACCACCTCGCCGGGGGAGCCGTCCGGCCGGGGGCGCAGCAGCCAGCCCGTCTTGGTGGAGATCACCGGGGCCGGGTCGCCGGCCGGGGGGAGCAGTCGGCCGAGCCGCCGTTCCGCGACTCCGTGCCCGTACCGGGGGGCGGTGTCGAAGTAGGTGATCCCCTCCGCCAGCGAGGCGGCGACGGTCGCGGCGGCGTCCTCGTCGGACACCTCCTCGTACAGGCCGCCGATCGGGGCGGTGCCCAGTCCGAGGCGGGGGAGGGCGAAGGGCAGCCGGGTGGCCGCGCGGTGGTCGTTCATTCCGTGTCCCAGGGAGAGGCGCAGGCCGCGCGGCCCGCGCGCAGCGTCATGGTCAGGGTGAGCCGGACCCGGGTGTGCCCGGGCAGCGCGAGGCGTACGTACGGTCCGTCGACGGGCTGTTCGGGGCCGTCGTCCACCCGTACGGTGGCGATGCGGTGCTCGGCGAACGAACCCGCCTGCACCAGCAGGGAGCGGGCCGCGCCGCCGAGGTTCACCAGCTCGGTCACCGTGTGCTCCGGGCGGATGTCGGAGACCAGCGCGGCGACGTCGGCCGGCAGCCCGGGGCGCCGGGCGTCCGCGTCGTGGTAGCGCAGGTGCAGCTGGGCCAGACCGCCGTTGTAGAGGACCTGCGGGGAGCCGGTGGTCAGCTGGAGCAGGGCCTCCGTGACCACCGGGTTGAGGTGCTGCCAGTGGTGGATGCCCAGCGCGTCCGGACCGGAGCCGGGGTCGACCGTGTCGTTCTCGATGGCCTCGACCCGCTCGGCGCAGCTCGCCAGCGCGCTGGAGAGCATCCGCTCCGGATAGTCGGGGTTGCGCCCGTGCAGGAATTCGTACCAGGGCTCCTCGTGTCCCGCCTCGTCCTTGATCCGCTGGGTGTGCACCGCGGACCAGTCCCAGGCGGCTCCGGCCCGCAGCCGCTCGATGCGGGCGCGGTCGGCCTCGTCGCGGCTGAAGTGCCACAGCGAGAGCGGGAGCTGACCGGGCATGACGGTGAAGTCGAACCAGCCGGAGTCGTTGTGCCGCTGCGGCACCATCAGTGTGGTCCCGCCGCGCATCGACCGCAGATGCGGGTCCCAGCGCTCGCCGAGCGTGCCCCGCCCCTCGGGGGCGCGCTGCTCGGCGTGGTCCAGCACCGCGTCCAGGGGGTTGCGGGCCAGGCCCAGATAGCTCCGGTCGCCGGTCAGGAGCGTCGCGTTGACCGCGCCGACGAGGGTGGCGCTGCCGACGGGGGACAGACCGTGCGGCCACGACCAGCCGTAGTGGCCGCCGTACCAGCGGCCCTCCAGGTACTCGCCCACCACGCCGCCGAGCCCCGCGTTGTCGGGGACGACCTCGCGGTCCCCGAGCCGGTCCTGCCAGCCGCCGACGTACTCCGCGACCCAGTCCGCGTACCGCTGGTCGCCACCGAGCAGGTACGCGTTCGTCGCCAGGCTCGTCGCCGCCAGGTTGACGATCGTGTCGCCCCGGCCCATCCGGTCCCACATCGCGCGCCCGTACTCCCGGGCCCGCTCCGGATCGGCGGCCAGCTCCCCGAAGGAGCCGACGTCCATCCCGTCCAGCGGCAGTCCGTACGGATGCAGCGCCTCGCTCCAGGGGAAGTACGCCTCCTCGTCGCTGAAACCGAAGCGCGGCCCGGCTGCTCCGTTGTGCGGGGCCCGGATCACCCGGTGGACCGGGTCGTAGTTGGGGCCGCCGGCCAGATACAGGTCGGCGAAGCGCCGGGCCAGTTCGCCGAGCTCCGCGTCGTCCGGGTCGGCTAGGCAGAGCCCGTAGAACAGGAGCAGGCCCTCGCCCTGGTGGAACCAGTCGTAGCCGCGCTCGAACCCGTCGACCAGCATGCCCATCTCGGTCAGCTGGGCGGTGACGCCCCGCCAGTGGCGGCGCGAGGCGGACAGCAGATCCGCGCTCCCGCCCAGCAGGTACAGCGTCGGCCAGTTGAAGAAGGGTTCGTAGAAGTCGTCCACGCCGTCGCGGCCGTCCAGGCCCTCGCCGAGCGTGTCCCGGAAGACCAGCCGGCCGTCCCCTTCCGTGTAGCGGTCGGCGAACAACCGCCATGCCGTGTCCTGGGCGGCGAACAACCGCCGCTGGAGTTGCGCCCATCGGGGGACCTCGGTCACGGCACGGGTCCCGGTCAGCAAGGGGCCGTGCGCCGGACCCCTCGTCTGCGTGCCGCCGGTCCGCTCAGGCCTGAGCATCGAGAACACCTGCTCCCACATCACATACGGATTGAATAATCGCCCATCGATAGCCGATGGTTAGACTCACCGGCAGGGGGCGACGTGTCAATACGTCGGAGCGCCCCGCCCGGCCCCGACGAGGAGGCGCACCGTGATCGACTGCCATGTCCACCTGTGGGATCCGGCCCGGGGATTCCCGTGGATCAAACCCGGCAGTGAGCACCATCACACCGTTGACGAGGGCGACTTGGAGCGTTCGGGCAGCGGTCTCGACCTGGCCGGATCGGTTCTGGTCGAGGCCTCGCGCGGCGACGCCGGCGAGACCCTGGCCCTGCGCGACCTGCGGGTGAGCCGCCCCGATCTGGTCGCCGGGTACGTGGCCAATCTCCACGTCCACGGGGACGGCGGGCCCGCCCGCTTCCGGGAGCTGCTGGACGAACTGGGCGAGGCGCGCCCCAACGGGATGCGGCTCGGCGGCGCCACCTGGGCGGACACCCCGGAAGCGGCCCGCGCGCTGGTCACGGTGGTGGCCGACACCGGAACCGTGCTCGAACTCAACCTCCACCGGGACGCCCTGACCGCCGCCGCGCACGCCGTGGACGCCCATCCCGGACTCACCGTCGTCGTCGACCACCTGGGCAATCCGCCCGACCCCCGCACCCCGGACGCGGGGGAGTGGTACCGCGCCGTGGAACGGGCGGCCGGCCGGCCCGGCGTCGTCGTCAAGATCTCCGGACTGCTCACCCAGCACCCCGGCCTCCCGCACGACCGCGTCGCCGCCCTGGTCCGCCACGTGGTGGACACCCTCGGCCCCGACCGCTGCCTCATCGGCTCCGACTGGCCCATCTGCCTGCCTCGGGGCTCACGGGCCGACTCCCTCGCCCTCGGGCGTGCGGGCCTGGAACACCTCCGGGCCCCCGACCGCGAGCGAATCCTGCACACCACGGCCGTCCGCGTCTACGGACTCCGGAGCTGACGGTTACGCGTGGTTGACAGTGCGCGAACGCCCCTGATTCGATTCTCTCGATGATCGATAGGCGATGATCACTGACCGACTCCGCCCCTTCCGAGAGTCGGCCGACCTCCGCGGAGATACGCATGGCACAGTTCGACCTGCCCCTGGAGGAGCTGGAGCGTTACCGCCCGGCCCTCCCCGAACCCGAGGACTTCGACGCCTTCTGGCGCGAGACACTGGATCAGCAGCGAGGGTTCGCCCTCGACGCGACCTTCGAACCGGTCCCCAACGGACTGGTCACCGTCGACACCTTCGACGTCACCTTCTCCGGCTACGGCGGCCACCGCGTGCGCGGCTGGCTCCAGTTGCCCGTCACCCGCACCGGCCCGCTGCCGGCCGTCGTGGAGTACCTCGGCTACAACAGCGGACGCGGCGCCCCGCACGAGAAGCGGCTCTGGGCCGACGCGGGGTACGCCCACTTCATCATGGACACCCGGGGCCAGGGGGCCGAGACCCCCGACCCCGACCCGGCCTCCGGCGACATCGCCGCCCCCGGCTTCCTCACCCGAGGAGTCCTCGACCCCGAGCGCTACTACTACCGCCGGCTCTACACCGACGCCGTCCGGGCCGTCGCCGCCGCGCGCAGCCATCCCTCGGTCGACGCGGCCCGCGTCGTGGTCACCGGCACCAGCCAGGGCGGCGGCATCACGCTCGCCGCCGCCGGCCTCGTCCCCGACCTCGTCGCCGTCATGCCGGACGTCCCCTTCCTGTGCCACTTCCCCCGCGCCACCACGATCACGGACATGCCCCCGTACGCCGAGGTCACCAAGTTCGTGAAGATGCACCGCGAGCACGCGGCCACCGTCACCCGCACCATGTCCTACTTCGACGGCGCCACCCTCGCCCGCCGGGCGAACGCGCCGACGCTCTTCTCCGTCGGACTGATGGACCACATCTGCCCGCCCTCCACCGTGTACGCCGCCTACAACCACTACGGCGCGCTCGGCGGGGTGGACCAGAGCGACAAGCGCATCAGCGTCTATCCGTTCAACGACCACGAGGGCGGCGGCCCCGCCCACGAGGTCGTGAAGCTGGAGTGGCTGGCCAAGCGGCTCGCCGCCACCGCGTGATTCCATCGGGAGAAGACGGGTGCGTACCATGTCGCAACTCACGCGCCCCAGTGCAGGATTGGGAACTCATGGCATCGAATGCGTCGGGTGGATTCGTCTCCACGCTGGCCACCAACAAGGACCGGTTCCGTAAGACACTGATTTCGGACCAGGTGTACGAGCTGCTGCGCCAGGCCGTCGTCGAGGGCGACCTCGCGCCCAACGACCGGGTGGTCGAGTCGGAGATCGCCCGGCGGCTCGGGGTGAGCCAGGCCCCGGTGCGCGAGGCGGTCAAGCGGCTCGCCCGCGAGGGCGTCTTCACGCATGTGCCCCGCCGGGGCCACTTCGTCGTGGAGATCTCCTCGCAGGACGCCGAGTACGCCCGCCAGGTGCGTGAGCCCCTGGAGAGCCTGGCCGCCCGGCTGGCCGCCGAGCGCATCACCGAGGACGAGCTGGCCCAGCTCGACACCCAGGTCGAGAGGATGCATCGGGCGGTCGCCGCGAGCGACGTGAGCGAGTTCCGCGACGCCGACATCGAATTCCACACCCTGGTCGGGCAGTTCGCGGGCAATCCGTTCCTGGCCCGGATGTGGGAGGTCATCGAGCCGAGCCTGCGCACCCTGCGGGCCATCTCGGACCCCCTGTTCGACGGCGACTGGCACGCGATGGCCGAGGAGCACGGACGCCTCGTGGAGCTGCTGCGCTCCCGGGAGCCCGTCAAGGCCGCCGAGGCTTTCGCCGACCACGCGGCGGGCCGGGGGCCGGTGCCGGACGCGCGGGAGTCCAAGAAGCCGGAGGGCCGGACGGCGCGAGGGAGCACCGCGCCGACGGCTGGCTGAGGGAGAGCAGGCCAGTGGGCCCGACCCCGGGGTCCGGGGCGGGGCCCCAGC
>NZ_JBSFHN010000007.1:100815-115913 GCF_053597115.1 Streptomyces sp. NPDC001515 | reverse complement strand
CGGCCGCTCCGGGCGGCGAGACATCGGCCCAGTGCCGGCCGCCGTCGGTGGTGCGCAGCCCGACCCGGAGTTCCGGGTCGGGCCCACTGCTGTGCGGTGGTGCGGAGCGGTCAGCGGCGGGCGCCGGCCGTCCAGGCGGGAGCCCCGTACTGGAAGGCGCCCAGGCTCGGGGTGGCGTCCGTCGAGCCGTCGTTGATGCCCGGCAGCGGGATCGCCTGATTGCGCGCGGGCGACTGCGCGGTGAGCCGGTAGTCGTGGTTCGCCGCGTCCACGAAGAGCGGATCGACGTCCTGGAGCAGGTTGTTGGAGAGTTCCAGACCGCCCGCCGTCGCGCCGTCCAGGCCCCGGATCATCCCGATGTTGTTGGAGATCTTCGTGCCGGTCGACTGCCCCGGCTCCTTGACGTAGAACAGCGTCATGCCGCCGGTGTTGTTGTACACGCCGTTGTCGTGCGAACCGGTGCCCAGGCCGTTGAGCATGACCGTGCCCTCGCGGTTCCCCCAGCCCACGTTGTTCGCGATCACCAGATCGCTCTGGCCGTTGTCGGCGTAGACCCCGGAGATGCCGAACGTCGTGGACGTGGTGGCCGGCGCCGGGTCGTGGAGCACGTTGTGGTCGATGGAGGTGCCCATCATCCAGGCGCTGCAACAGGTGTAGATCGCGGCGACGTCCAGGCTCATCCGGGCGTACCCGGAGATGTCGTTGTACGCGATGACGTCCTTGCCCGGGGTGAGGCCCTCCACCTCGTTCCACTGGAGGTTGATGCCGCTGCGGCCGACGCGCGAGATCGTGTTGTGGGTGACCGTCTGGCTGTTGCCCTGGACGGCGATCCCGGCCGCGTAGGTGCCCATGTAGTCCACGTCGTGGATCACGTTGTCGGTGGCGGTGTTGTTCTGCCCGCGCAGCGCGATCCCGTTGCCGGCGCTCAGCGACAGATCGCTGTTGACGACCTTGTTGAAGGTGCCGTCCACGATGATGCCGGTGTCCCCGACGCCCCGCGTCACGGTGGAGCCGCAGTCCGTCGCGCCCCGGGTGATGTCGGTGTAGTGCGAGAGGTACTGCCCCTTGAGGGAGTCCAGGGTGACCCCGGTGCTCGTCGGCCCCGTCGCGATGGTCGTCGCGAACAGGCCGATGCCGTCCACCGTGGTGTGGCTGGCCTTCGTCAGGTCGAAGCCGAGCGTGCGGCGCTTGGCCTCGACGACATGGCCGTCGGGGTCGTCGGTGCCGTACAGATACAGCTGCTTGGCGGCCGCGTCGTAGAACCACTCACCGGGGCGGGCGAGTTCGCCGATCTTCCCGGAGAGCGCGTAGCGGGTCTCCTTGGGGACGACCTTGTGGACGCAGGGCGGGGCGGCGTCCAGGGTGACCGAGCCGGTGTCGGAGCTCTTCACGGTGGTGGTCGCCGAGATGTACCAGTAACCGGTGAGCGCACGGGCGCCGTTCCAGTACCCCGCCGGGCGGGTCAGGTCCGGGTCCGCGATGGTGGCCTCGGCGCTGCCCGTGCCGGCGTACTGGAGCGTGGGGTCGAGCAGGTCGAGCCCGGGGTAGGGCCACTGGGCCTCGATGTTCATCTTCTTGTCGGTGAACACCTGCACGGTGGTGACGTCCGACCCGAGGTCGACATCGGTGCGGTAGATGTGCCCGGCCGCGACCGCGTCGCTGAACAGGGAGTCCGCGGCGTACGGGTCGGTGCGCGCGATCTCGGTGACATCGGCGGCGGTGACCGGTTCGAAGCCGCCGATCCGGGACGCACCGCTGACCGTGACCTGGGCGCCGGGGGCGGCGCGGTAGGTGATGGGCTGGTCGGCGGTGCCCGAGCGGGCCGGCACCACGGTCTCCTCGTACGTCCCCGACAGGACGAGGCAGGTGTCCCCGGGGACCATCACGTCGGCGCACTTCTGGATGTGCTGGAAGGGGGTCCGGGTGGACCGGCCGTTGGCCGTGTCCGCGCCGGACGGCGCCACGTAGTACGTCGAACCGGTCTGTGGCTTGACCGGCTTCACCGGCTTGACCGGGTGGGCGGCGGCGGGATGGCCGGCCGCGACCATGGTCAGGGATGCGAGCAGGGCGGCTGCGGACCACAGTCCCGGACGGGACGATGGCCTCCTTCTCCTCGGCACTCCGGAGTCCTCTCTGATCGGTGGGCTGGTGCTCGGACGGGGGCTGGGCCGCCGGACGCCGTGCTCGGGCGCGTCCGGACGTGTGGGGGGTGGGGGAGCCCGCGCTTCAGGGGCTCACCCCTTGACGGCGCCGACGGTGAGACCGCTGATGATGTGGCGCTGCATGTAGATGAAGAAGATGACGACCGGCGCGATCGCGAGCAGAAGGTTGGGGAACACCTTCGTGAGGTCGGTCGAGTACTGGCTGATGCCGGCGTAGACCGCCGTCGTCACCGTGTAGTGCCCGGAGGACGGGCTGAGCAGGATCTGGGGGGAGATGAAGTCGTTCCAGATCCCGATCGAGTTCAGGATCAGCACCGTGACGACCGCCGGGCGCATCAGCGGGAAGATGATGGACCAGAACGTGCGGTAGCGGCCCGCGCCGTCGATCGTCGCCGCGTGGTCGATGTCCACCGGGATGGTGCGGATGAAGCCGACGAACAGGAAGATGCTCACCGGCAGCGTGGACGCCACGTCGTGGGCGACCAGACCGGTCACCGTATTGGCGAGCCCGACCTCCCGCAGTACGTAGATCACCGGAATGATCACGGCGGCGCCCGGGATGAAGGTGCCCGCCAGGAAGTACAGCAGCACCAGTTGGGTGCGCCGCTTCAGACTGCGGGCGATCGCGTACGCGGCGGGCCCGGCGAGCGCGATGCACAGCACGTCCACGATCACGACGAGGAACAGCGTGAAGCCGTACCCGCCGATGACGTTGAACTGCGGACTCGTGATCGCCGCCGACATGTGTGCGAAGGTGAGCCCGCCCAGCGGGATCGAGAACGGGTTGTCGAGGATGTCCTGCTGGGACTTGAACGCGTTCACGACCAGCAGGTAGATCGGCACGATCATCACCACGAACAGCACACCGAGCAGCACCCAGCGCACGGGGGAGCGGGGCTCCTTCCGCTCGGTCTGCCGTACGTCGCCCGTGCCCGCCGGCTCCGCCTTCGGACTGTCGCGGACCTCTGCCGCCTCTAGTACCACCACCACCGGCTCCTTACTGTCCTGTCGCGGCTTGGTCCTGGCGGTTGCGCAGCGCCGTCACCACCAGGGCGAGCACGGCGGACACCACCATGAGGAACACCGCCTGCGCGGTCGCGTACCCGACCTTGGTTCCCTCGAAGGACCGGGCGAGGATGAGATACGTGAACGTCTGCGTCGATCCGGCCGGCCCGCCGCCGGTCAGGGAGACGACGATGTCGTACGCCCGGATGAGCCCGACCAGGTTCAGTACGGTCGCCACGGTCACCACGGGCGCGATCATCGGGATCACGATCCGCAGATTGATCTGGCGCTTGGAGGCGCCGTCGATCGCCGCCGCCTCCAGCAGTTCGGCGGGCACCGTCTGAAGGGCCGCGACGAACAGCACGACGTTGAAGCCGAAGCCGGCCCACACGATCACGCCGATCAGCGAGACCAGGGCGAACTTCTCGTCGAAGAGGAAGCCCAGCGGTTCGACGCCGAACTTGGCGAGCGTGTTGTTGATGGCCCCGTTGGTCCCCAGGATCGCCGCCCACAGGTACCCGAGGATCAGCGCGCTGATCACGTGCGGGAAGTAGGCGACGGCCCGGAAGAACGAGTTCGACCGCGAACGGCCCTTGAGGACCAGGGCGTAGACGAGTCCGAGACCCACCATCAGGACGGTGCCGAACACGGAGATGAGCCCCGTGACGTACCAGGCGTCCGACGAGCTGGGGTCGTCGAACAGGTGCTTGTAGTTGTCGAGCCCGGTGAACGCCGCGGTGGAGAAGCCGTCCCAGTCGGTGAAGCTCAGATAGATCGCGACCCCGACCGGGACGACGGTCATCAGCGTGTAGAGCAGGACGGCCGGGCCCATCATCCCGAGGGAGACCGCCGACTCCCTGATCCGGGCCCGCCGCCGTGCGCCCGTGTCCAGGCCCTGGTTCAGCCCTGCGAGTTCCACCACTTGTCCAATCCCTCGGCGGCCTTCGTGGCGGACGAGCCGGTGTACAGCGACTGGACCTGCTTGTTCAGCTCGTCACTGAAGCCGGCTATCGGCTGGTTGGCGCCGGACTTCACGATGACGTTCGGGGCCTTGTCGAGGATCTGCTGCACGGCCGTGCCCAGGCTCGACATCGGGTACGTGAAGCCGCCGCGAAGGTTCCCGTCGGAGGCGAGCTGGCTCTTGATGGCCTCCGGGTCGGTGGTCGCCCACTTCACGAACTTGATGGCCTCGGCCTTGTGGCGGGACTTGTTCACGACGACGTACGGGTTCGACAGGTTGCCGAACTGGCCGGACGGGTAGGCGCCGTCGGTCGGCATGGAGAACACACCGATCTCGTCGCTCTTCTTCGCCGCGTCGGCGGCCGGCACGAAGTAGGAACCCATGATGTACATCGCGGACTTGCCGTTGAGGAACGCCGTCTGGCCGTCCGCGTACGTCAGGCCGAGGGCGCTCTTCTCCAGGTAGCCCTTGTCGATCCAGCCCTTGTAGTTCTCCAGGTAGGGCAGGTAGCCGCTCTTGGCGAACGACGCCTTGCCGTCGTTGCGCTTCGCGGTCCACTGCGGGTCGGCGGTCAGCACGCCCGCGTCGGCCATCATGGAGAACTGCGCCCCGGTGACCCACTGGCCCGAGGTCTGCAGCGGCTTGTAGCCGGCGTCCTTGAGCTTGCCCATCGCCTCGGTGAACTGGTCCATCGTGCGGATCGCCGAGGCGTCGAGGCCCGCCTTGGTGAAGGCGGCCTTGTTGTAGAAGACGAGCGACTGGATCTGCTCGCCCACGCCGACCACGTAGTGCTTGCCGTCCAGCGCGTACTGGTCGGTGAGCGGCGCCTTGGCGGTCCACGACTCGTTGGACAGGTCCGCGAAGAGGGAGGCGGTCTCGGCGGTGGGGATGATCTGCTGGGCGACGTCCGGGGGGTCTCCGGCGGCCAGGTCCTGCCGCAGTTTGGCGTCCGCCGAGATGGTGCCGGTCAGTTCGAGCTTGACCGTCACCCCCGGGTTGGCCTTCTCGTACCGGTCGAAGAGATCGTTCCAGTACTTCTCCGTCAGGTTCGGGGTGATGTTCACGATGACCCGGAGGGTGGTGCCCTCCGAGGCCGAGTCGGACTCGCCGCCGCAGGCGACGGCGGACGCCATCACCAGGGGGGCGAGGGCGAGTCCGGAGGCACGGCGCCACATGGTCTTCATAAGGACACGCTCCGTTGCGTAGTCGTGAATAATCGATAGCTGGTGTTCAGCCGCAGGGTTCCCGGTGGAGCAGGGGAGGGAGGGTTCCCGGCGGTCGGGGGTGTGGACCGCCCGGTCGGTGGTGCGTTGCGGTGGAGGTGGGGCGGTGCCCTCATCTCGTGTCTATCGTCTATCGATTGCTGATGCTAAAGGTGCTCACCGCGCTTGTTCAAGGGTGCTGCCGCAACCTCTGAATTCTGCTTCTCCCCGCCCCCCGGGCCCGGTTGCCGTACGGACCACCGGACGGCGACGCGGCCCCGCCCCGCGCGCGAACGGGCGGTCAGCGTGAGACGGGTCAGCCGGGGGCCCCAACTGCCCGTCAGCTGCGGGTCGTCCATCGGACGGACGACGACGTCGGCGCTCGCCTCGGCGGCATCCCAGCGCATCTCCAGGCCCGCTCCGCCGGGTCCGGTGACGGTGGCCCGGCCCGGACCGTGGACCACGTCCCCGGCCAGCACATGACGCAACTCCACGCTCTCGCCGCCCCCTTCCCACCGGTCCTCCACCTCCACGTACGCGGCGCCCCCGGCACCGCCGCGCACCAGCCGCGCCCCGCGCACCCAGCGCGCGACGGTCCCCGGGGGATAGGCGCCGCCGATCTCCGCGGTCATCCCCGCCTCCCGCGCCCCGAGCCCGACCCGCACGTCCCGGGCGCCGAAGCCGGCCCCCGGCCGCTGCCCGCACCCCGGCTCGGGCACGTTGTGCCAGTCGCTGCGCATCGGCCAGGCCGCGTACCGGTCGGGGCCGAAGGTCTGCGCGGTGTACGTGGGCCGGCCGACGTCCACCACCAGGGGTTCGCCGTCCACCGCCACCCAGTACGTCCCGACGTCCAGATGGTTGTGGTGCTCGCCGTTGTGGCCGGCCTTCACCGCGAGGGTGAGTCCCGCGTGACTGCCGGCGCGCTCCCGGGCCACCAGGATCTGGAGCCGGTCCAGCCAGGACTCCCGGGCCAGCCACGGCGCCGAGGCGGCCGGGCCGCCGTCCACGGGGTCCGGGCCGCCGTCCGCGACCGCCCGGCACCACTCCGCGTCGGCCAGCGCCGTCAGCGCCCGGCCCAGACCCGCGCGCGGCGGGGCCGCGCACCCCTGGAGCCGGGCGCCCGCCACCGCGTGCGCCCGCGTCTCCGGCTGCCCAAGCAGACCGCCCCAGCGGAACGGGACGTGCCAGGGCTGACCGGCCGTCAACCGGGCGGGTGCGTCGCCCACGTTCACATAGTGGTCGCCGCCCAGATGCATCCGCTGCGGATACCGCAACAGGGCGCCGAGCAGCGGCAGCTCCCGGGCGTCGAGCGACGGGCCGCCGACCCCGGCGAGCAGATCGAGGATCTCCAGCAGCCGGCACGCCCCGACCCACCAGTACGCGATGCCCTCGTCGATACCGCCGTCGTCGGGGAGCGCGGCCACGTAGTGCCCCAGCCCCTCCACGACCAGGCGGACGATCCTGGCCCGCCGGTTCCCGTCCTCGCAGAGCAGCAGCGCGGAGACGAGCACCGCGCCATGGATCCACGGGTTCCAGTTGTTGGCGCCGCCGTCCGCGCCGATCCAGCGCCAGTCCCGCCGCCGCTCGAACGGCAGCAGCACCCGCCGGTCCACCTCCCGCCGCAGCCGGCGCCGCAGCCCCGGCATCCTGCGGTCCAGGAGCGGCCCCAGCGCGTGGTCGGCCCACGCGAACAGCGCGGCCACCTCGGCCGCGCCGAGATCGAGGAAGGGGTCGTCCGGATCGGGGACGAGTTCGCCGCGCGCCGCCGCGAACCGTTCGTGCGGGGCCCAGCACCACGTACTGGTCTCGGCGAACGCCACGAGCCCGTCGATCGCCGCGTCCAGGTACGGACAGGCGCCCGGCCCCGCCCCTGCGTCCGCCGACTCACCGGTCAGGACGGCGGCCAGGACCAGCCGGGAGACCCGTTGCTGCAGGTTCCAGGCCGCGTCCTCGTACGCGGCGCGCGAGCCGTCCCGGAAGGGCCGTGCCCACGCGCCGGCCGTCAGTGTCGGGGCCGGACGGGTCAACTCCTGGTCCGCGTCGGCCCGTACGCGCTCCCGGAGCGGTTCCGGTACCGCCTCCCAGACCGCGCGGCAGGTCGCGTCGGGGACCCCGATCCGCGCGGCGGGGCCGGCCAGCAGGGCCGCGAGCTTCTCGTCCGGGGCCGCGCGCACCACCGCGAAGCGCTCCGCCCACGGCCCCGCCGCGGCGCTCACTCCCCGTCCCCGGCGTCCTCGGCCAGCTCCAGTTCGATCACCGGCAGCAGGACGTCGGGCCGCGCGATCGGGAGCGTGAGGGTGAGGGTGCCCGCCGGCTGTCCGGGCGGCGCGAGGTTGTTGTGCTCGTGCCGCACCCCGTCCGTCTCGTGGTAGCGGATCTCGGAACCGTCGTGCAGGAACTGGGCGTAGCGGACCTTGCCGGCCAGTCCGGGAAGGTGCAGATGCTTCAGCGGCCAGGACAACAGGTGCAGATACAGCTTGTCGCCCGCCTGGGTGTACAGGGCGTTCGCCGGTGCCTCCCAGTCGCTCGGCCCCGCGCCGTGCAGGGCCCGGCCGTGCGGCAGCGCCCACGCGCCGATGGCCCGCAGCGTCTCCCGGGCCCTCGGGTCCAGTGCGCCGCGCCCGGTCGGGCCGACGTTCAGGATGAGATTGCCGCCGCAGGCGACCGACTGCACCAGCATCCGCACGAGCAGCGCGGGGTCCTTGTAGTCGTGGTTGTCGCGGTCGTAGCCCCAGGAACCGTTCAGCGTGTGGCACGCCTCCCACACCACCCGCTCGCCGTTCCGCTCCAGCGGACGGTCCGGCTGGTACTGCTCGGGGGTCACGAAGTCACCGGGAATGCCGAGCCGGTCGTTGACCAGGATCCCCGGCTGAAGCTCCCGGACCAGGGACAGCAGCCGCTCGGCGCCCCACTCCTGCGGGCCCTTCTCCGGATAGCTGAAGTCGAAGAAGAGGCTGTCGACCGGGCCGTAGCCGGTGAGCAGCTCCCGCAGCTGGCCCTCCATGTACGCGCGATAGCGCGCCATGTCCCGGGGCTCGTCGGCGGCCTCCGTGCCCCGCAGCGGGTGGTGCTCGTCCACGGGGAAGTCGGGGTGGTGCCAGTCGAGCAGCGAGTAGTAGAGGCCGACCTTCAGCCCCTCGGCGCGCATCGCCTCCACGAACTCCCGGACCAGGTCCCGGCCCGCGGCCTTCACCGAGGTGTAGTCGGTGAGCGCCGAGTCGAACAGGCAGAAGCCGTCGTGGTGCTTGGCCGTGAGCACCGCGTAGCGCATCCCGGACTCCCGTGCGGTGCGGGCAAGTTCGCGCGCGTCGTAGAGATCGGGATCGAAGCGGTGCAGATAACGGTCGTAGTCCTTGAGGGACATGGCCTCACGGCTGCGCACCCACTCGTGCCGGGCCGCCATGCTGTACAGGCCGAAATGGACGAAGAGCCCGAAGCGCGCCGCCTCGAACCAGCCCGTGGACGCGGCGGGACGGAGGGGGGCGGAAGAGCCGGGTGAGGTGCGGGCCACTGAGGACTCCTGACGCATTGACATCACTAATCGATTGGCTGTTATCTACCATCGATAGGCGATGATGTCACTGGCGTGGCGTGCGACAAGCGCGCGGAGAGGCAAGTGCATGCACCCGATTGGGGATCAGGAAGCGCCGCCGGTAGGCGAGTTGCGTGTCGACGGGGCGGAGGAGAGCCGTTACGCGTCGATGCTGGCGCCGGTCCACACCGCGGACTACGTCCGGCCCACCGACCGGATGGTGGAGGCCCTGGCGGGGGTGAGCGCGGCGACGGCCTGCGCGAAACTGCACCAGATGGGGATCACCCGGACCTTCATCGACGGCCCCGTGCCGCTCCACCGCGAACCGGAGGTCAAGGTCACCGGCGGCGCCGTCACGCTCCAGTTCCTGCCGCAGCGCGAGGACGTGTTCAACGGGGCCGAGCAGGAGGACATCGAGGCCAAGACCCCGCTGTGGGGCGTCCTCGAATCCATCCGCCCCGGCGACATCCTCGTCGTGGCCGCCCAGGGCAGCCACTTCACCGGCTGCCTCGGCGACATGCTGGTGCGCTACTTCAAACTGCGCGGCGGCGCGGGGATCGTGGTGGACGGCCGGATCCGGGACGCGGCCCGGATCCGCGCGCTGGGCGTGCCCGTCTGGTGCACCGGGGTCACCCCGCACTACGCCTCGCAGACCGAGCTGTTCCCGGCTGCCTACAACGTGCCGGTCGGCGTCGGCGGCACCCTGGTGACACCGGGCGACCTGATCGTCGCCGACGAGGACGGCGCGGTCGTCGTCCCACAGGACCGGGCGATCCCCCTGGCCGAGGACGCCCTGCTGCACCAGGACCGCGAGGCATTCGCCCGCAAGCGGCTGGACGAGGGCGGACGGCTCTCCGACTACTACCCGCTGACCGGCGCGGGGATGACGGAGTACCTGGCCAGTCGCGACGGGGGCTGAGCTGCCGGACCAAGGGCGCCGGCGGCATCACGGCATGACGTGATCCCGCCGGCCCCGGCCCCTTCCTGGGACACGGGACGGGGCGGGCAACCGCACCCGGCAGACCGTCGTCCGGGCGTTCGCGCTCCGGGACTGAGGTCCGCCCGGACGCGCCTGCCCCGGGCCGCTCCCCCCGACGACACGGCGGAGTGGCCCGGGGCCGCCGTGCTGCGTCCAATGGGGGGAGGACGGGTCGGGAGGCGGCATGTCGTGGACCAGCCGGGTGCGGAGCGCACGGGCAGGGGCGGAGACGCGGTTCCCCGTGCTCTCCGAGCTGACGAACCGGCTGATGAGCGGCAATCTGCTCGACGCCGGGACGCGGCTCGCCGCCCAGGCGTTCCTGGCGTCCGTGCCGCTGCTCTTCGCCCTGGCGGCCTTCGCCCCGCAGAGCGTCCGGGACCAGTTGCGGGAGTCCCTGCGGTCGATGTTCGGGCTGACCGGCCGCGCGGACCACGAACTCCAGCAGGTCCTGGGCGGCTCCGGGTCCCAGGAGCTGCGCGAGACCACGGGCATCGTCGGCGCCCTCGTCGCCCTGGTCTCGGCCACCAGCTTCAGCCGCGCCATGGCCCGGGTGTGCGAACGGGCCTGGGGCCTGCCGAAAGCCGGAACCCGGATCGCGGCCTGGCGCTGGGCGGTGTGGCTGCCGGCCCTGGTCGTCGTCGTCCTCCTCCAGGCGCCGCTGCGGAACGGCTTCGGCGCGGGCATGTGGCTGGGCGTGCCGGCCTTCTTCCTCGTCAGCACCGGGGTGTGGCTGTGGACCCAGCACCTGCTGCTCGCGGGCCGGGTGGACTGGCTGCCGCTGCTGCCCGGCTCCCTGCTGGGCGCCTCGGCCACCACCGCCCTCGGTCTCACCGCCCGGCTCTACATGCCGGGGGCGCTCGACCGGGCTCTGGGCGAGTACGGTTCGCTCGGCCTCGTCCTGACGAGGCTGTCCTGGCTCATCGTGGTCTGCGGGGCGCTCACCTTCGCGTTCACGATCGGCGCCGTCCTGGCCCAGGAGCCCCCGCTCGACCGCCGCCTCGGCACCGTCCGGGCGCCGGAGGACCCCGGACCCTGACCGCCGGGCTCCGGTGAAGTCCCGCGCCCCGCCCGCCGGTTCGTCCGAGGGCGGGGCGCCGTCGCGTTCCGACCCGGGCACGGTGGCGTGCCTACGACATGTCGCGAACCCGCCACCGTGCTGCGCGTCGACGACCCGGCCACGCCCGGCATCGACCGGATGGTGCTCGTCACCGTCGTCGTCGCCGAGCGCCCGGCCGCCCCCTCCTTCCGGACCACCGCCTCCGGCGACGCGGTGCGCAACCGGACCCGCTCGGTCTTCGTCACCGTCCCCAAGGGCGCTGCGGCCGTGCGCGTCGAGCTGGACCGGATCGCGAAGGACTCCCAGACGCGCTTCCCGGCCGTGGACCCCCAGGGCATGCCGGTCGACGACACCGCCGCCGGCCGCTGCTACACCCACTACTCCGACGAGAAGGACTGCGACTCCACCGGCCGCGTGTACGAGCACCCGATGCCCGGCGTCTGGGAGTTCGAGGTCGAGAGCCGGCGCACCTCGCCGCTGCTGAAGAACCCCTACCGGCTGACCGCCACCGTCCGGGGGGCCACCGTCGACCCGCCGTCGGCCGTGGTCGACGAGGCGGCGCCGCACGCCCCGTTGGAGCGGAACGTCACCGCCGTCAACACCTTCGCCCCGGTGCGGGCCCACGCGGCCGGCGGTGCGCTGGGAGCCCTGGCTCAGGCTCGCCCCACCCTCGGGGACCAGCAGACGACCGGCAAGCAGATCACCGTGCCCCGCGACGCCTCGCGCTTCGAGGTGTCCATGGGCAACGCCTCCGACCCGAAGGCCGACCTGGACCTGTTCCTCGTCGCCCGGAGCGGGGCGCTCGTCGGCTCCTCCACCAACGGCGGCTCCCAGGAGACGATCACCGTCGACAAGCCCGCGCCCGGCTACTACCTGCTCTACATCGCCGGGGTCGGCGTCCCCTCCGGGAGCACCGAGTTCGACATCCAGGACACGCTGTTCTCCGACTCGCTGGGCTCCACCACCGTGGAGGACGACACCCCGGTCGTCCTGAAGTCCGGGGCCTCTCTGGCCGTCCGGGGCCGGATGGTCCCCGACACCCGGCCGCCGTCCGGCCGCCGCCTGGTGGGCCGCTTCTCCCTGGTCACCGACGACAGCACCGTCATCGGCAGCTCCGACGTGCTGATCGGTGCGGTCACCCAGCCGAAGGCGGAGGTCACCGGGTCGTTCGGCCCCGCCATCGCCTTCGACCTCGACGACCGGGGCCGGATCGTCGGATCCAAGCAGACCGCCGGCCGCTCCCAGCCGATCCGCTGGGACCCGGCGGCCGGGGTCACCGCGCTCGACAACGCCGGCGCCCGCGAGGGCCACGCGCTCAACGCGAGCCCGGAGGCCGGTTACGCGGCCGGCCAGCTGACGCTCACCGAAGGCGGCACCCGGGGCGGCGTCCGGGCCC
This sequence comes from Streptomyces sp. NPDC001515, assembly GCF_053597115.1. NCBI lineage: Bacteria > Bacillati > Actinomycetota > Actinomycetes > Kitasatosporales > Streptomycetaceae > Streptomyces > Streptomyces sp. NPDC001515. The sequence goes on along the minus strand of NZ_JBSFHN010000007.1, from coordinate 103,619 downwards.
CGGACGGCACCCTCACCACGCTGCCGCTGCCCGCCTGGGAGTCGTACACCTACGACCGCGCCTTCGCCGTCAACGACGAGGGCACCGTCGTCGGCAACGCCTCCGGTCTGATCACCGACCCGGCCACCGGCCGCGGACTCACGGTCAACGAAGGCTTCCGCTGGACGAAGGACGGCGGATTCACCCGACTGCCGCACCTGGGCCCCAGCGGGACCTCACCGAACCGCTGGCCGTGAACGACGCCGGTGTCGTCGTCGGCCACTCGCGCAAGGACGGACAGCGCCACGCCGTCCGCCGGGCCCCGGACGGAGCCGTCACCGACCTCGTCACCCTGCCCGGCATGGCCGACAGTGTCGCCCTCGCCGTCAACGAGGCCGGCTGGATCGTCGGCACCGCCGAACTCCAGCCCGACGCCACCACGGCGGTCGTAGGGGATCCGCAGGGCCGGATGTACGACCTCGCGGCCATGATCGACGCCGGGCGCTGGGTGCCGACCGAGGGGATCGGGGTGAACAACCGGGGCGAGGTCGCCTTCTACGCCACGGACCGGAGCGACGGCGGCTCGACGAAGGCCGTCACCGCACGCCTCCCCGGCTGAGGACGCACCCGGGACCGGCGCACCGCCGCCGGTCCCGGGTGTCAGCCGGCGCCGGCCCGGAAGGCGATCATCGCGGTGTCGTCGCGGTGGTCGGACAGGGCCAGCAGCCGGTGCAGCAGCTCGTCCAGCGGCAGCCGCCGGTGCCGGAGCGCCGCCGCGACGAGACGGTTCTGCCCCCGGGTGAGCGTGGTGGCCGGCCGCTCGATGAGACCGTCGGTGTACAGCAGCAGGGTGTCACCGGGGCGCAGGACCTGGTGGTGCGTGGTGCGCACCAGACCGGGGTCCACGCACAGCGGGGGGTCCGTGCCGGGGCCCGTGAGGTACTGCGGGGCGCCGTGCGCGGGGACCAGCAGCGGCGGCGGATGTCCGGCGTTGGACCAGGCGACGTTCCAGCCGCCGTCCGGGCGGGGGCGCAGATGAGCGTGGACCACCGTGGTGAACGGCGCCGCCTCCAGGCCCTCGGCCACCGCGTCCAGCTCTTCGAGCACATCGCACGGGGAGGCGTTGAGCCCGCAGCTGTACGCGAGCGCGCGCAGCATGCTGCGCATCTGGCCCATCGAGGCCGCGGCGGCCAGATCGTGCCCGGCGACGTCACCGATGTCCAGGACGACGCTGCGGTCCGGAAGCGGGAAGGCGTCGTACCAGTCGCCGCCGATCTCCCGGCTGTTGCTGGCCGGCTGGTAGCGCGCGGCCAGGCTCGCGCCGGGGACCTCGGGCGGCCGGGTCAGGTGGGCGCGCTGGAGCCGGAGCGCGGTGCGGCGGGCCCGGCCGTGCTCCAGGACCCGGTGGATCGGCTGCTGCGCGTGGTGCAGCACGTCGCGGAGCAGCTCGGTCTCGGCCGGGCCCGGGACCGGACTGTCGTCGCAGGTCGCCGCGACCGCGTAGCCGAGCAGGGCGTCCTCGGCCATGAGGGGGACGAGGGTGACGCTGGTGGCGCCCGCCGCCGTCAGCCAGCGCTCGGTGACCGGCGGGACCAGATCCGGCGGTACGGAACCACCGGGCGGCACGACGAAGGTCCGCGGGACCCCCTCCTCCAGGAGTTCGCGCAGCCGGGCGGTGACCGGGAGGCTCTGCCCCAGCAGCGCCGGGGTGGCGGGCAGCCCCGGCCGTGAGGCACTCGCGATCCGGCCGGCCCGCAGGGCCACATGGGAGGGCACCGGCCACTCGTCGTGATCGAGCGTCAGGATCAGACAGGCGTCCGCGACCTCCGGGACGATCGTCTCCACGACCGTCCCGAACGCCCGGGCCGGACTGGTGCGCGGATGCTCCGCGATCTGGGCCAGCAGGCGCTCGCGCAACTGGGTGCGCCAGACGTCCTCCACATCGGCGGTCGCGGCGATCCACTCCGCGACACAGCCGTCGCGCACCACCGGCACCGCGCGGCAGAACATGTGGCGGTACGAACCGTCGGCCGTACGCACCCGGAAGGTGTGCTCGAAGACGTTCTGCGGTTCGGCGGCGGCCGCCATCCAGGCCGCGTGCAGGTTCTCCCGGTCGCGCGGATGGACGACGTCGTACCACGCGTCGTCCGCCCGGGAGCGCCACGGCAGCCCGGTGATCGCCTCCCAGCCGGGCACGAGCTCGTCCATCGTGCCGTTCGGCCACATCACCCACACCATCTGCGAGACGGCGGTGGTCAGGGCCTCGTACCGCTGGAGGGTGTACGTCTCGGCGGTGGTGTCCATGGCGATGGCGAGGATCCCGGCGCCGCGCCGGGTGGCGACGGGCGTGCACGAGTACACGAAATGCCGGGCCTGGGAGGGGGCGCCGGGATCGGTGCGCCGCCGCCCGGTCACCTGGCGGGGCCGCCCGCTGCCGCGGACGTCCTCCAGGACGCCCAGGAACCGGCTCGCGTCCGGTTCCGGAAAGGCTTCATGGGCGGGCAGCCCGAGGGTGCGCGGGCCGAAGAGGCGGGTGAAGGCGGGGTTGACGTACACCAGCCGGTGCTCGGGGCCCATCAGCAGGGCGACGGCGGCCACCGCGTCGTCGAACATCCCCGGATCGAGGAAGGGCGCTGCGCTCACCTCCGCACCCCTCTCGTCGGCCGCACCACACCGGCCAGTATCCCGGCACGGCGCGCCGTCCGCCCTCCGGCGGGGTCCGAGGGGGCGGTTCCGGGCGGCTCCCGGAGCGGGGGAGCGGGCCCGCCCGCCGGGCGGCGGGGCCCCCCCCGACAGAACCCCCCCGCCCGGCCCCCCATAGCGCA
>NZ_JBSFHN010000007.1:0-100805 GCF_053597115.1 Streptomyces sp. NPDC001515 | reverse complement strand
CTTTATATTTTTTTTTTTTTTGTGTTTTTCTTGTTGGGTCTCGCGCTCGGGGGGGGGGGGGGGCCGCGGGGGGGGGGGGGGGGGCCCCCCGGGGCGGCGGGGGCCCCCGCCGCTCACTGACCCACCCGTCCGTCCACGCATTCGCGCAGCAGATCGGCGTGGCCGCAGTGGCGGGCGTACTCGTCGATCCGGTGCACCATCAGCTCCCGCACCGCGATCTCCTCCCGCCCCAGCCGCACCCCCAGGTCGGTGTGGACGGCCAGTTCGTCGTCGAGCGCGGCCTGCTCGCGGGCCAGATCCGCGAAGGCCGACTCGACCGCGGCCGGATCGGCCACCGCCCCGTCGAAGTCCGCGTCCTTGGGACCGTACAGCCGCGGCAGCCGCTCCTCCTCCCGGATCCAGTTCCGCCAGTCGCGCTCCACCTCGGCCAGATGCCGTACCAGACCGAGCAGCGACATCGTCGACGGCGGAACCGACCGCCGCGCCAGCTGCTCCGCGTCCAGCCCCTCGCACTTCATCCGCAGCGTCAGCCGGTAGTCCGCGAGGAAGTCCCGCAGCGTCTCCGCCTCCCCCTCCGGGCCCGGCCCGTCGCGCTCACGGGGATCCTTGTCCGGATCCGTCCACATGTCGGGATAGACGGTCGCGCTGGTCCAGCGTGCGGGTCGGTCGCTCATACGGGTCATCGTCGCGGACGCGGGGGGCGGAGGGCCACAGGTTTTCGGCGAGGGGGAGGACAGGACCGGGCGCCCGGGGTCCCGCCCGGCCGCCCGGTCTACCCATCCAGGCCCTCGACCAGCGCCTTCGTGAACACCGCGCGGTGTTCCGCCAGCCACGCCCGGCGGCGGTCCCAGCGTTCCCAGGTGCCGCCGCGTTCGTCCCATACGCGGGTGTACGCGGGGTCCCCGTCGGCGAGCTTGCGGGCCACGAACGCCCGGCAGGCGGCGGTGGCCTCCTCGATCACCCGGGGCAGCGCGGCCCGCTCCGGCGCGGGGAGGCCGTAGCCGTCCGCGAGGACGCGGAGCCTGCGCGGTACGTCGAGCCCTTCGGGGTAGGTCCCGGCCCCCGTCGCGGGGTCGACGGCGGGGGCCCAGTACAGGGCGGCCATCGCGAGGTCCCAGAGCGGCCGGCCCGGGGCGGCCAGGTCGAAGTCGATCAGGGCGGCGGCGCGGCCGTCGCGGAAGACGACGTTCTCGGGGCAGACGTCGTTGTGGCAGAGCAGGGGGCCGCCCTGAGGGTCGGACAGCTCGTCCGGCCACGGGGCGTGCGTGTCGAGCGGGACGTCGGCCGAGGCGTCGTGCAGTCGGCGGAGCAGTGCGCCGACCGAGCGCAGGGCGTCCTCCGTCATCGCCCAGGACGGGAACGGGGGGAGTGCGACGTCTCCAGGGAGGAAGGTCAGCCGCTCCCGGCCGTCCGTCACGGGGCCGACGGGCAGCGGAGCCCCGTCGAAGCCGTGTGCGCGCAGGGCGTGGAGGTGGGCGTGGAGAGCGGGGGCCGAGCGGGGGGCCGGGCGTTCCACCAGGTCGCCCCGGCGGACCACCGCGCCCGCGTTCACCATGCCGCCGGTCAGCGGCTCGGTGTCTTCGCCGGCCGGTGTGCCGGTCACCGGGCACCCGGGAGACGGACGGTCATCCGTACGCTCACCTCGTCGCCGGTCGCCAGCGCCTGCGACCGGCGCACCGCCGCCTTCAGCGGCAGCAGATAGCCGCCGTCCCGGGGGAACAGCGAGGTCGTGAAGGCGGTACCGCCGATCCGTGCCTCGACGGGCACGGCACCCCAGCCGTAGGTGGCCATCGCCGCCACCTCCTGGATGTCGGCGGCCTGTTCCTCGGGCACGGTGGCGAAGAAGAACGGCGAGGGGCCCCGCCATTCGACGACGCGGCCGGTGAACTCGACGTGCATGGGATCGATCCGCTCGGTTGAGAAGGGTCCGGAGCCCGCGAGCGTACCGGGATTGGGCCGCCGTCCGCCGCCCTCAGCGCTCCCAGTCCCAGGCACCGACGTAGGCGGCCGTCCCGGAACGCCGGGCCTCCGCGACCGCCTCCAGGCGGACGAAGTCCTTCCGGGGCATGAGTCCGCGCCACCGCGCCAGCGGAAGGACCCGGGCGGTGTCGTGCTCGGCCGGATCGAGGGTGACCGCGTCGAGCTGCGCGCCGGTGAGCCGCCCGCCGTCGAAGACGAACCCGATGGTCGCGTACGGCCATTCCGCCCCGGGCTGGCCGAACACCGTGGCCAGCAGCCGGGGCGGACCGTCGAAGACGATCCCGGTCTCCTCCCGGCACTCCCGCAGCGCCGTCTCCCACGGCCGCTCGCCCGGATCCATCGTGCCGCCGACCAGCTGCCAGGGGTGGCTGCGCGAGTACACCGCCCTGAGCTGGAGCGGCCGTTCGTCCTCGTCGGTGAAGTACAGACAGGCGAAGGCGGTGGCCTTCAGCACCGTCTCGGCGTACTCCTCCGGCGGCAGCCAGCCCGGGATCCCTCCGTCGGGCTGCTGGGGAAGGTGCGGCAGGTGCGGCGCGTGCACCGGGGAGGTGGGCATGGAAGCTCCGATCGTCGGTCCGGGCCAGGGTTCCGGCACCCTGTGAACGCCCGTACAAAAAGGCCGGTAACGGCCGGGACGGGAGGACGCGGCGAACGGATGTCCACGCCGCCGGTGCGGCCCCCTCACGCCCCCCCCGGCCCCGCCGGGGCCGATGCCCCCACCACACAGAACCGGCCACCACGACAGGAAGCAATGTGGCCGGTAAAAACGCGTGGACTCGCCGGACGCGACGGCGGGAGACTGGGGCGAATCGCCCACCTTCCTCCCTCCCACTCCGACACACCGCCGCCGACCGCGCGGGGGCCGTTGCCGGCGCGTCGCCGTGGGCGGAGGGACCCACCCGGGGCGTGGGCACACCGCACGACGACACAGGGTTGGCATGGGTACGCCTCAGACGCACGGAGGGCCCCGCAAGGGCTCCGTCCTCCTCGCACTCCGCTACTACGGACGGGAGTTGACCCGCCGAAAACGGATGACCGCGCCGGCGATGCTGCTCCCGGCGCTCGGCAACATCGGGATCAGCTACGTCGCACCGCTCGTCGTCGCGAAACTCGTCGGCCGGATCGCCGACGACTCCGGCCTCTCGGTCCGCGCGATGCTCCCCTACGTCGTCGGCTTCGCGGTGGTGCTGCTGCTCGCCGAGACCTGCTGGCGCATCGGCCTGCACTTCCTCAACCGGCTGGACGCGCTCGGCATCGAGAGCCTCTACGTCCAGGGCATGGACGAGCTGTACGCCAAGGACGCCACGTTCTTCCACGACAACTTCGCCGGATCGCTGACCAAGCGGGTCCTGAGCTTCGCCTCCCGCTTCGAGGAGTTCATCGACACACTGACCTTCTCCGTCGTCGGCAGCCTCGTCCCGCTGATCTTCGGCTCCGTGGTGCTGTGGCGCTACGAACCGCTCCTCGTCGTCGGACTGCTGACGATGATCCTGGTGACCGGGGTCTGCGTCGCCCCGCTGATCCGGCGCCGGCAGGCCCTCGTCGCCCGGCGCGAGGAGGCCATCGCCCGGGTCTCCGGCCATGTCGCCGACAGCCTGATGAACATGGACACGGTCAGGGCCTTCGCCGCCGAACGGCGCGAGGCCGCCGAGCACCGCTCACGCGTCGCCGAATCGCGCCGGCTCACGCTGAGGTCGTGGGACTACGGCAATCTGCGCATCGACACTTTCGTCGCGCCCATGTCCGTGCTGACCAACGCCCTGGGCCTGCTGCTCGCGGTCGCCCTCGGGGGTGGGGGCAACGGCGTGGAGGCCGTCGTCGTCGCCTTCACCTACTACTCCAACGCCACCCGGATCATGTTCGAGTTCAACCAGATCTACCGGCGGCTGGAGAGCTCGATGACGGAGGCCGCCCAGTTCACCGAACTGCTGCTGACCCCGCCCTCGCTGACCGACCCCGAGCACCCCGAACCGCTGCTCACCCGCTCCGCCGACGTCCGCTTCGAGCGGGTGACCTTCGCCCACCCCGGCGCGGGGCCGCTCTTCGAGTCGCTGGACCTCGATGTGCCCGGCGGGACCAAGATCGGCCTCGTCGGCCGGTCCGGCGGCGGCAAGACCACGCTCAGCCGGCTCCTGCTGCGGATGTCGGACGTCGACGGCGGCCGCATCCTCATCGGCGGCCAGGACATCAGCCGGATGCGCCAGGCCGACGTGCGCGCGCAGATCGCTTACGTTCCGCAGGACCCGGCGATGTTCCACCGGACCCTCCGGGAGAACATCGCCTTCGCCCGGCCCGACGCCACCGAGGCCGAGATCCGCCGCGCGGCCAAGGCGGCGCACGTCACCGAGTTCGCCGACGCGCTCCCCGAGGGCTTCGACACCATGGTGGGGGAGCGCGGCATCAAGCTCTCCGGCGGACAGCGCCAGCGCGTCGCCCTCGCCCGCGCCATCCTGCGCGACGCGCCGATCCTGCTGCTCGACGAGGCCACCAGCGCCCTGGACTCCGAGAGCGAGATCCTGGTCCAGGAGGCGCTGTGGCGGCTGATGGAGGGACGGACGGCCCTCGTCGTGGCCCACCGGCTCTCCACCGTGGCCTCCATGGACCGACTGGTGGTCCTGGACCGGGGCCGCATCGTCGAACAGGGCTCGCACCACGAACTGCTCGCCACCGACGGGGCGTACGCCAAGCTCTGGCAGCACCAGTCCGGCGGCTTCCTCGACGACCCCGGCCAGCCCGCCGCGGCGCGCTGAACCCGGCCCGGCGCGGCGGTCCGTCCGCCGCGCCGGACCCGTTCACAGCCAGCCCGAGCGCTGGGCCCGCAGGGCCATCTGGAAACGGTTCGCCGCGCCGAGCCGCGCCATCAGCGTCGACAGCCGGCGGAAGAGCGTGCGCCGGCTGACGCCCAGCTCCCGGGCGATCACCTCGTCGCTCGCCCCGCCCGCCAGCAGCCACAGCAGCCGCCGGTCCGCCGGGGCGAGGCCACCTGGCCGGGCGGTGCGCCCGTGGAACGGCAGGGCGCCGGTCCAGGACTGCTCGAACAGTGCCACCAGCGCCGAGAACAGCCCGCACGGCCGGACCACCAGCATCGTGTGGTGCACGTCGGCCTCCCGGATCGACAGCGAGACCAGCGCGTACGCGTCGTCGATGATCACCAGCTTGACCGGCACCGACGGCAGTACCCGCGCCTGCTCCCCGGCCCGGACGCACGGCTCGATGACGTCCCTGAGGTGCCCCGGATGCTCCAGGGACGCGCGCGAGTACACGACCCGCTGCGTCACCCCGCGCGCCAGGGTCGCCAGGGCGTCCTCGGTGGCGCCGGGCAGCGGGACGTAGGGCGGGGACTCGAACTGCCGGATCTGCTCCCGCGCGCTCGCCCACGCCTGCCGGATCCTCGGCCCGACCGCGTCCCCGGTCACCACCTCCACCAGATCGCCGGGGGAGGCCGCCAGCCGCTGCCGCCGGAACGCGTCGAACGCTCCGCCGACCGCGATCCGCGACTCCTCGACCTCGGCCGCCCGGTGCCGGGCCAGCACGTCGAGCCCCGCCGCGGGCGGCACCGGGACCACCACCGCGCCCGCCCCGTCCGCCGCCCCCGCCAGCCCGGCGTCCACCAGCGCGGCGTACGCCTCCGCCAGCTCGGCGCCCTCCAGACCGGCCGCCTCCCCGATCGCCTCCAACGGGGCGGGCGCCCGCTCCAGCAGCGCCAGATACACCCGGCGCGCCGGCCCGTCGATGCCCAGGAGCCGCAGCGCCTCGCCGAGTCTCTCGTTCGTCATGGGCGCCACTATGACGCCTCCCGGGGCCCTCTCCCGACGACGCCCGCCACCGGCCCCGATCCGTCCCGGCCCCCGCCCCACACCCCCGTCACCATGGGCCCCGGCGCCGGTACGCCTCCCGGCCGACCCGCCCCGACGAAGCCGCCCGCGCCCTCCACGAGCCCGGCGGTCCACCGGAACGGTGACCTCCGACGGCCGATCGGTGCCACTGGCACGATCGGGCGCCACGGGGCCGGAACGGCCGATAGCCTCCGGGAGCCGACGACCGGCGACGGCGAGCGCACCCACCGGGCGCGCCCCGGACCCGTCGGGAACGGCCCGGCCGCGCCCCACCGGCGCCCACCGGGCCCCCGACCCGTCCCGCGCCGCAGGAGACCGATGCGACGAAGGAGCAAGACGTGGCGAAAGGCCGGAAGAACCGCCTCTACCCGGAGATCTCGCCGGAGCTGTCCGCGCTGATGCGGACCGGCTGGGCGGACACCGAGCGGCACGACCTGGCCCCCGACGAGCAGGCCCCGTACGCCGCCCGCCGGCGGGCGGCCCTCTCCGCGCGCTTCCCCGGCGAACGCCTCGTCGTGCCCGCCGGGCGCCTCAAGACCCGGTCCAACGACGACCCGTACCCCTTCCGCCCCTACTCCGGCTACGTCCACATGACGGGCGACCGGGCCCGCGACGGCGCCCTCGTCCTGGAGCCGCGCGCCGACGGCGGACACGACGCCTACTGCTTCCAGCTGCCGAGGGACAGCCGGGACGACGACGAGTTCTGGACCGGGCCCACGGCGGAGCTGTGGATGGGCCGGCGCCGCTCGCTGGCCGAGGCGGAACGCGTTCTCGGCCTGCCCTGCCGCGACGTCCGCACCGCCGCCGACGACCTCGCCGCCTCCGACACGCCCACCCGCGTCGTCCGGGGCGTCGACCCCGTCCTGGAGGCGGCCCTGCGCACCGACGCGGACCGTGACGCCGAACTGGAGGAGGCCCTGAGCGGTCTGCGCCTCGTCAAGGACGACTGGGAGCTGGGCGAACTCCGCAAGGCCGTCGACTCCACCGTGCGCGGCTTCACCGACGCCGTCGCCGAACTCTCCACCGCCGTCGCCTCCTCCGAGCGCTGGATCGAGGGCACCTTCCTGCGCCGCGCCCGCCTCGAAGGCAACTCCGTCGGCTACGGCACCATCTGCGCGGCGGGCGACCACGCCACGATCATGCACTGGACGGACAACGACGGACCCGTCCGTCCCGGAGAACTGCTGCTGCTGGACGCCGGGGTGGAGACCCACACCCTCTACACCGCCGACGTCACCCGCACCCTGCCGATCAGCGGCACGTTCACCCCCGTCCAGCGCACGGTCTACGACGCGGTGCACGAGGCGCAGGAGGCCGGATTCGCGGCCGTCAAGCCGGGCGCCGCCTACCGGGACTTCCACGAGGCCGCCCAGCGCCACCTCGCCGGACGCCTCGTCGACTGGGGCTTCATCGAGGGACCGGCCGACCGCGCGTACGAACTGGGCCTCCAGCGGCGCTTCACCATGGCGGGCACCGGCCACATGCTCGGCCTGGACGTCCACGACTGCGCCGCCGCCCGCTGCGAGGAGTACGTCGACGGCGTCCTGGAGCCCGGCATGGTCCTCACGGTCGAGCCCGGACTGTACTTCCAGCGCGACGACCTGACCGTGCCCGAGGAGTGGCGCGGCATCGGCGTCCGGATCGAGGACGACCTGGTGGTCACCGCCGACGGCCACGAGAACCTGTCGGCGGCCCTGCCCCGGTCCGCCGACGAGGTCGAGGCGTGGATGGCCCGCCACGCCGGATGAGCCCGGCCCCCGGGCGGCCGACCGAGGGCCGGGCCCCGGGGACGGGGGCCGGCGTCCGCGAGCCGGCGGCCGGGGGCTGGGGGCGAGGGCTGACGGGCCGGGGCGGCAGGACCGTTCCGGCCCGGTCGCCCGCCCCGCCGGGCGACTCGTACGCTGGCCCCGTGTCCGCCCACCGTCTGCACCGCGCCGCCGTCCTCGTCCTGGAGGGCGCGAAACCGCTCGACGTCGGAATCCCCGCGCAGGTGTTCACGACCCGCGCGAGCATGCCGTACGAGGTCCGGGTGTGCGGCGCCGCACCCGGCCTGGTCACCGGAGGCGACGGACTCTCGTACCACGTCGCCGACGGCCTCGACGCGCTGGAGTGGGCCGACATCGTCTTCATCCCCGGCTACCGCCGCCCGGACCGCGACGACCCGCCGCGGGCCGTCGTGGACGCGCTCGTCGCCGCCCACGCGCGGGGCGCCCGGCTCGCCGCGATCTCGACGGGGGCCTTCGCCCTCGCCGCCACCGGACTGCTGGACGGCCGGCGCGCCACCACGCACTGGCACTACGCACGGGCCCTGGCGGCCAAGCACCCGCTGATCCGGGTCGACGAGAACGTGCTCTTCGTCGACGAGGGCGCCGTCCTCACCTCGGCCGGGGCCGCGTCCGGCATCGACCTGTGCCTGCACATCCTGCGCGGCGACCTCGGCGTCGCGGCGTCCAACCACGCCGCCCGCCGGCTGGTCGCGGCCCCCTACCGCAGCGGCGGCCAGGCCCAGTACGTCCCCCGCAGCGTCCCCGAACCCCTCGGCGAACGCTTCGCCGCCACCCGCGAATGGGCGCTGCACCGGCTCGGCGAACAGCTCACCCTCGACGCCCTCGCCCGGCACGCGGCCGTCTCCCCGCGCACCCTGTCCCGCCGCTTCGTCGAGGACACCGGCTACACCCCCATGCAGTGGGTCATGCGGGCCCGCGTCGACCGGGCCCGCGAACTCCTGGAGCGCTCGGAGCACAGCGTCGAGCAGATCGCCGCCGAGACCGGACTCGGCACCGGAACCAACCTCCGCCTGCACTTCCAGCGCATCCTGGGCACCACACCGAGCGAGTACCGGCGGACCTTCGCGCGCGCCGAATGAGCCCGGCGGACGCCTGGCGGGATCCTTTCGAACCGTGGCGCCCACGCCGCTGCCGGGGCGGCGTCTTCCGAGCGAACCTGGGTGACGAAACGAAGGGACATCGCTCATGACTCGCATCGCCATCAACGGATTCGGCCGCATCGGACGCAATGTGCTGCGCGCCCTGCTGGAGCGCGACACCGACCTGGAGGTCGTCGCCGTCAACGACCTCACCGAGCCCGCCGCCCTGGCCCGGCTGCTCGCCTTCGACTCCACGTCCGGCCGGCTCGGCCGGCCCGTGAGCCTGGACGGCGACGTCCTCGTGGTCGACGGGCACCGCATCACCGTGGTCGCCGAGCGCGAGCCGGCGAAGCTGCCCTGGAAGGCTCTGGACGTCGACATCGTCCTGGAGGCCACCGGCCGCTTCACCTCGGCGAAGGCGGCCCGCGCCCACCTGGACGCGGGTGCGAGGAAGGTGCTCGTCAGCGCTCCGTCCGACGGTGCCGACGTGACGCTCGCGTACGGCGTCAACACCGACGCGTACGACCCGGAACTGCACACGATCGTGTCGAACGCGTCCTGCACCACCAACGCGCTCGCCCCCCTGGCCGCCGTCCTCGACGAACTCGCCGGGATCGAGCACGGGTTCATGACGACCGTGCACGCCTACACCCAGGAGCAGAACCTCCAGGACGGCCCGCACCGCGACCCGCGCCGGGCCCGCGCGGCCGGGGTCAACATCGTGCCGACCACGACCGGTGCCGCCAAGGCGATCGGCCTGGTCCTGCCGAACCTCGACGGCAAGCTGTCCGGGGACTCGATCCGGGTGCCCGTACCGGTCGGCTCGATCGTGGAGCTGAACACCACCGTCGCCCGGGACGTGACCCGCGAGGACGTGCTGGCGGCCTACCGCGCGGCGGCCGAAGGCCCGCTCGCCGGGGTCCTGGAGTACTCCGAGGACGCCCTGGTCTCCTCCGACATCACCGGCAACCCTGCCTCGTCGATCTTCGACTCGGCGCTGACCCGGGTCGAGGGCCGTCACGTCAAGGTCGTCGCCTGGTACGACAACGAGTGGGGCTTCTCCAACCGCGTCATCGACACGCTCCAGCTCCTCGCCCGGGGCTGAGCCCCGGCGCAGCCCGCCCGGCGAGCGTCCCGAGGCCGTCCGCCGCGCCCGCGACCGGGTGCGGCGGACGGCCTCGCCGCCGTCAGGGGGCGATCGCCATGGCGAAGAGGTGCACGTTCCCGTTGGCGGGCAGGACCACGAAGTCCACGGTCCTGTCCGGGTGCAGCGGGACGGAGTGCGCGAAGACGCGGTACTTCACCGTCGCGTTGCCGTACCCGTCGGGCCGGTTGCGGCCGTCCGTGGAGGCGACCAGGGTGGCGCCGTGGGCGTCGGCCGGGTCGAACGACCAGTTCGGGAAGCCGAACGAGCCGGTCGTCGTGGTCCCGTCGGTGTAGTACACGGTGGCGCTGCCCGTGGCCCCGCTGCCGACGCCGGACCCCAGGAACACCAGCGCGGAGCCCCGGCCCGGGAGGGCGACCGCCTGTCCGGCGCTCGACACGTTGTCCTTGGTGCCGGCGGGCACGTCCGGCCAGGTCAGCTCGGCGCCCAGGGCCTCGACCCGGGCGCCGGGGGTGAGACCGACGGCGGCGAGCTTCTGGGCGGAGAAGCTGTTGCCCTCGCCGTCGTAGTTGCCCGGCTTCGGGTCCGCCTCGTCGGTGATCGCGACCGCGTTGTACGCGGCGGCCAGGTTCGCCTGCGGCGCGCCGGAGCGTTCGGTGCGGGTGCCGGTGGCCGTGCCGAGGCCGTCACCTCCCTGGTACGTCGCCGTCGCGGTGAACGTGCGGATCACGAACCCGGAGCGCTTCTCCGGCACCTGGATCCGGAAGGTCGTGGACGCCGAGGTGCCGGTCGCCAGGGACCCGGACACGCTCCGCACGGCCGGCTGGACCGCCCAGCCGACCGGACCGCGGAAGGACACCGTCAGTGAACGCAGGCGCTGCGGGGCCGTGTTGCGGACGGTGACCTCCACCTCGGAGACGGCGGGTCCGTCCAGGTCCACGGCCGAGACGGTGACCTCGGTGCCCGGAGCGGACGCGGCGGCGGGTGCGGCGGGCGCGGCGGTGGCCGCCTGGGCGGGGACGAGCAGGACGGCGGCTGCCACGGCGGCGGCGCGCAGCGGGGCGATCAGTCGGGCCGGTCTCATGGCGTGCTCCTTCGCGGGGGCGTTCATCGGACGACGGGGGGCATCTCGGTGGTGCGGGAGTCGAGACCGGTGCGCAGATTCACCCAGGAGCCGCGGGTGAAGTCCGGGACGTCCACCGGACGCCCCTTCGCGGCGAGGGACATCACGCTCAGCGGCACCGGGGCGCACCACGAGGCGGAGTCGTACACGTCGATGTCGGGCACGAGACCGGCCCGCATCAGCTGGACCGTGCGCCACTGGAGGACGTAGTCCATGCCGCCGTGGCCGCCGTTGTTCGCGGCGTCGTCACCGATCTTCTTCCAGAGCCAGTGGTCGAACTCCTTGAGATAGGCGTCGAAGTCGCGCCAGTAGTCGCCGCTGTGGTCGGGCTCGACGTAGATCCGGGCACCGGTCGGCCCGTCCCCCGCGTAGTCCTCGAAGATGCCCCGGCTGCCGACGAGCGTGTTGATCCTGCTGTACGGGCGCGGCGCGCTCACCGCGTGCTCGGCCCGGATGGTCCGGCCCTGCGCCGTCCGTATCTGGCAGGTGACCAGATCCCCGTTGACGTACGTCTCCTTCCACGACGGGTGCGACGCCGGCATGAAGCGCTCTCGGTAGTCGGCGAGCCCCTTCGGCGCGGTCGCGGTCGCGGTGAGCGTGGTCATGCGGTCGCCCCGGTTGATGTCCATGGCCGCGGCGATCGGGGCGAGGCCGTGCATGGCGTAGAAGGAGGCGGTGGAGCGGGTGTGCCAGAGCCGGCGCCAGGAGTCGGTGTAGTACGTGTCGGAGAACAGCAGCGCGCGCAGATCGTGCATGTAGCCGCCGTGACCGTTGGTCAGCTCCCCGAACAGGCCCTCGTGGGCCATCTTGAGCATCGCCAGCTCGTTGCGGCCGTAGCTGCAGTTCTCGGAGAGCATCAGGTTGCGGCGGGTGCGCTCCGAGGTGTCCACGAGGTCCCACAGCTCGTCGAGTTCGGTCGCGATGGGGAGTTCGACGACGACGTGCTTGCCCGCCAGGAGGGCCGCCTTGCCCTGCGGGTAGTGGAACTCCCACGGGGTCGCGATGTACACGAGGTCGATGTCGTCGCGCTTCAGCATCTGCGCGTAGCTGTCGGCGGACCCGCCGAACTCCGCGGGGCGCGGCTTCCCGGCCGCCACCAGCCGGTCGGCGGTGCGCGTGGCGCGGTCGGCGCGGATGTCGCAGACGGCCGTCACGACGGCGCCGGGGACGGCGGCCCAGCCGGTCGTCATCCCCGAACCGCGGTTGCCGAGCCCGATGACACCGACCCGGACCGTGTCGTACGCCTCGAAGGGGACGCCGATCATGGACTTCTGACCGGCCGCCCGGCGCGGCACGGCGGCGGTCGCCGGGGCCGCCGACGCCGGGGCCGCCGATCCGAGGCCGACGGCGAGCGCCCCCGTGGCCAGTGTTCCTCCCAGGACCGAACGGCGTGAGATTTCAGGGATTTCGGGCATGCGGCAACGCTCCTCATGACGAGACCGGCATCACTGGCGGGACGACTCTCGCGGGAACGACCGTGACATGTCAATAGTTGTTCATCGGGGCCGACTTTCGAGCATTAGCGTGCAGGGGGCGACCGTCGTGATGTGTGCCGAGCACGGGTGGTGTCACGTCAGCACCCCGGAAACGTCGGCCGACCGGGACGGACACAGGCCGCTCGGACGGGCGGGGCCGCTACGCCCCCGGGCGGCACAGCCGCACCAGTGCCTCCTCGTCCCCGAATCCGCCCGCCTTGATCAGCACGGTGAAGCCGGGGCGCCCGTGCGGGGTGGCGCGGGCGACACCCGGTTCGGGCTCGTCGATCAGATCCAGCCCGTCGATCCCGAGCGCCGGCAGCACGGTCGCGGCGGTCTCCCCGCCGGTGACGACCAGCGCGTCCACCAGCCCCTCCGCGGCCAGCGCCCCGGCGGCCGAGGCCAGCGTCCGGGCGAGCGCCCGCGCCGCGCCGGGGGTGCGGCGCTCGTCCGGGGTGCGCAGGGTGAGCACGCGGGCGGTCAGCGCGCGCAGCGCGGCCACCGCGGCCCCGGCGTCGTCACCGGCGACGACGCCCGCCGCGCCGCCCCGGCGGTGCAGCGCCTCCACCTGGAGCCGGGTGACCGGATTGGCGCTGCCCGCGACCACCAGCGGGCGGCGGGCCGGAGGGGGCGGGGGAGCGGCCGGGCCGCCGCCCGGGAACCGGCGGGCGAGCGCCTGCGCGAGCCCGGGGGAACCGGCCCACAGGACCTCCATCGGGTTCGGCACCGCCGCCACCAGGCGGTCGAGGTCCGCGTCCGTCGCGGCCGAACAGATGAACAGCCCGCCCCCGCCCGTCGCCCCCGGCGGAGCGGGCACCCGCCCCGGCGCGAGGTGCGCCGCCTCGGGGAACAGCGTCCGCAGGTCCGCGCACCGCACGGGATGCGCGGGGTCGTCGGCGTACGCGCTCCGGTGCACCGGCACCCCGCCGACGTACTGCACCGCGTCGACCGTCACCCGGCCCTCCGCCGGGAAGGCCGGGGCGAGGACGACGGCCCGCCGCCCCGAACCCGCCCACGCCGCCCGGATCTCCGCCGCCACATGCCCGCGCAGCGTCGAGTCGACCGTCTTGAGCAGCACCGGGGAGCCGGCGAAGGCGCGCGCCGCCCGTTCCGCCCGCGCGGCGGCCGCCTCCGTGTCCAGCAGCCTGGTCGCCAGATCGACCGCCGTCACCCCGGCACCACCCGTGACCGGGCCCGCCTCCGACGCCGCGGAGAGCACGATCCGCGCCGGATGGCCGCCGCGACGGAACGGCGCCGCCCCGTCCCCCGCGCTCGTGAGGTCGTCGGCCAGCACGGCGATGTCCTGGCGATGCGTCGTACGGGATGCCATGCGTCCCCCTCCGGATCCGTCCGGCCCGCCGCCGGCCACCGGGGGACCGGCCTCCGGCCGCTGTCCGGCCCATGATCGACGACCGGCCGGTCCCGGACAACGCCCAGGTCGCGCGCGGCGGGGGCGCTTGCGGGCGGGCGGCCGGCACGGCAGGGTTCCGGGGTGTGGCCACTCTCCTGATCGTTCATCACACGCCCTCGCCGAACTGCCAGGCCCTCCTGGAAGCCGTGCTCGCCGGAGCGACGGCCGACGGGATCGAAGGGGTCCGCGTGGAGCGGCGCCCGGCGCTCGCCGCCACGGCCTCGGACGTCCTCGCCGCCGACGGCGTCCTGCTCGGCACCCCCGCCAATCTCGGCTACATGTCCGGCGCCCTCAAGCACTTCTTCGACCAGATCTACTACCCTTGCCTGGACGCCACGCGCGGCCGCCCCTTCGGGTACTACGTGCACGGCGGCAACGACGTCACCGGCGCCGTGCGCGCCGTCGACTCGGTCACCACGGGTCTGGGCTGGCGGCGGGCGGCGGCCACCGTGGAGGTCACCGGCGAACCCGCGAAGGCCGACATCGAGGCGTGCTGGGAGCTGGGCGCCACCCTGGCCGCCGGCCTGGCGGACTGACGCCCGGTCACCCGAGGGATCCGGGGCGGCGGGCCGGAACAAACGCGCACCGACGCGCTGTTGTGACCGGTGCGGCGACCGCCGTGACCATGATCCGGGACCATTGCGCGGCGACGCCGTCGCGCGTAGCGTTCCGGACAGGTCCCGAGTCAGGAGGGGAGGCGACGGTCATGCCCGAGTCCCGGCCGCCCGCCGTCGCGCTCGTGCCCCGCCACCGCGTCCACCTGTACTCCCGCCCGCACATCGACCTCCAGCGCGTGTCCGCCGCGCTCTGTCGCCCCTGATCCGTACCCCCGACGCCGCAGCCCCCCGACGGGGCCCGGCGATCCTCCACGGTCGATCAGGAAGGCACCCTCACGTGTCCGCATCGTCATGGCCGCACCCCGCCCGCACCCCGCTGCACCTCGCCGCCGCCCTCGACGGCGCCGGCTGGCACCCGGCCGCCTGGCGCGAGCCCGGCGCCCGCCCCGCAGAACTCCTCACCCCCGCGTACTGGACCGACACCGTCACCGAGGCCGAACGCGGCCTGCTGGACTTCGTGACCATCGAGGACGCCCTGCGCCTCCAGTCCACCCGCTACGACGGACCCGACGACCGCACCGACCGGGAACGCGGCCGGCTCGACGCCGTCCTCGTCGCGGCCCGCGTCGCCCCCCTCACCCGGCACATCGGGCTGGTCCCCACCGTCGTCGTCACCCACACCGAGCCCTTCCACATCTCCAAGGCCGTCGCCACCCTCGACTACGTCAGCACCGGACGCGCCGGCGTGCGGGTCCAGGTCTCCCCGCGCCGCACCGAGGCGGCGCACTTCGGACGCCGCACCTTCCCGGCCTTCGACATCGAGGACGGCGACACCCCCGCCGTCCGCGCCCTCACCGCCGAACTCTTCGACGAGGCCGCCGACTACGTCGAGGCGGTGCGCCGGCTCTGGGACAGCTGGGAGGACGGGGCGGAGATCCGCGACGCCGCCACCGGCCGCTTCATCGACCGCGACCGGCTGCACTACACCGACTTCGAGGGACGGCACTTCAGCGTCAAGGGCCCCTCGATCACCCCCAGGCCCCCGCAGGGCCAGCCCCCGGTCACGGCCCTCGCCCACCAGACCGTCCCCTACCGCCTCCTCGCCCGCTCCACGGACATCGGCTACGTCACCCCGCGCGACACCCCGCACGCCCGCGCGATCGTCGACGAGGTCCGCGCCGAACAGCGCGCCGCCGGACGGGAGGGCGAACCCCTCCACCTCTTCGGGGACCTCGTCGTCCTCCTCGACGAGACCCCCGCCGCCGCCGAGGACCGACTCGGCCGGCTCGACGCGGTGGCCGGGGCCGCGTACACCAGCGACGCCCAGGTGTTCACCGGCACCCCCGCCCAGCTCGCCGATCTGCTCCTGGACCGGCGCGAGGCCGGACTGACGGGCTTCCGGCTGCGCCCCGCCGTCACCACGCACGACCTCCCCGCGATCACCCGGGGCCTCGTCCCCGAACTCCAGCGCCGCGGCGCCTTCCGGACCGCCTACGAGGCCGACACCCTGCGCGGACTCCTCGGCCTCGCCCGGCCCGCCAACCGCTACGCCACCGTCTGAGCCGGAGGGACCACCGACATGAGCAGCGACCGCGCCACCGGCAAACCCGTCAAGCGGATCCACCTCGCCGCACACTTCCCGGGAGTCAACAACACCACCGTATGGAGCGATCCGCGCTCCGGTAGCCATATCGAGTTCAGCTCCTTCGCCCATCTCGCCCGCACCGCCGAACGCGCCCGCTTCGACTTCCTCTTCCTCGCCGAAGGGCTGCGCCTGCGCGAACAGGGCGGGAAGATATACGACCTGGACGTCGTGGGACGCCCCGACACCTTCACCGTGCTGTCGGCCCTCGCCGCCGTCACCGACCACCTCGGACTGACCGGCACCATCAACTCCACCTTCAACGAGCCCTACGAGGTGGCCCGCCAGTTCGCCGCTCTCGACCACCTCTCGGGCGGGCGCGCCGCGTGGAACGTCGTCACCTCCTGGGACGCGTTCACCGGGGAGAACTTCCGCCGGGGCGGGTTCCTCCCGCAGGAGGAGCGCTACTCCCGGGCCCGGGAGTTCCTGGCCACGGCCCACGAACTCTTCGACTCCTGGGACCGCGACGACCTCGTGGCCGACCCCGTCACCGGCACGTTCCTGCGGGACGCCCGCGCCGGTTCCTTCGCGCACCGGGGGCGGCACTTCGCCATAGAAGGGCGCTTCAACGTCCCCCGCAGCCCCCAGGGCCGTCCGGTGATCTTCCAGGCGGGCGACTCCGACGAGGGCCGCGAGTTCGCCGCCGCGGAGGCCGACGCGATCTTCAGCCGGCACGCCACGCTCACGGCGGGCCGGGCCTTCTACGCCGACGTCAAGGGCCGCCTCGCCCGCTACGGCCGCACCCCCGACCAGCTCCTGATCCTGCCCGCCGCGACGTTCGTCCTCGGCGACACCGACGCGGAGGCGGCCGAACTCGCCCGCGAGGTCCGCCGGCAGCAGGTCAGCGGAGCCACCGCGATCAAGCACCTCGAATTCGTGTGGAACCGCGACCTCTCCGCGTACGACCCCGACGGACCGCTGCCCGACATCGACCCCGACCCCGGCGAACACACCGTGGCCCGGGGCCGCGCCCAGGTCCGCATGTACCGCGACCCGGTCGCCACCGCCCGTGAATGGCGGGAGCTGGCGGCGGCGAAGAACTGGTCGATCCGCGATCTGGTCATCGAGACCGGCAACCGCCAGTCCTTCGTGGGCTCCCCGGACACCGTCGCCACCGCCATCGACTCCTTCGTCCAGGCCGACGCCGCCGACGGCTTCATCCTCGTCCCGCATCTCACCCCCGGCGGGCTGGACGGCTTCGCGGACACCGTCGTCCCCCTCCTCCAGGAACGCGGCGTCTTCCGCACCGAGTACGAGGGACCGACCCTGCGCGACCATCTCGGCCTCGCCCACCCGGACGCCGCCCGGACCCGGCGGGCCGCCTCGTGAAGTTCCTCGCCATCACCCTCGTCGCCCACGCCCCGGACCCGGTCACGGGGGTCCTGAGCTCCACCCACGAACGGTTCCGCGAGGTCGTGGACAACGCCGTGCTCGCCGAGGAGCTGGGCTTCGACGGCTTCGGCGTCGGAGAACGCCACGAGCGGCCGTTCCTCTCGTCCTCGCCCCCGGTGGTGCTCAGCCACATCGCCGCGCTCACCTCGCGGATCCGGTTGTTCACCGCCGTCACCACCCTCAGCCTGCTCGACCCGGTGCGGGCGTACGAGGACTACGCCACCCTCGACCAGCTCTCCGGCGGACGCCTCGACCTGATCATCGGCAAGGGCAACGGGACGGCCCAGCGCGAGCTGTTCCAGGTGACGGCCGACGACCAGTGGGACCGCAACACCGAGGGGTACGAACTCTTCCGCCGGCTGTGGCGCGAGGAACGGGTCACGGCGGCCCCGCGCTTCCGTCCGCCCCTGAACGAGGCCGAGGTCTGGCCGAAACCCTTCCAGCAGCCGGTCCGGGTCTGGCACGGCAGCGCCACCAGCCGCGCCTCGGTCGAGCTCGCCGCCCGCTACGGAGACCCGCTGTTCTCGGCGAACGTCACCCACCCCGTCGAACCGTACGCGGAACTGGTCCGCCACTACCGGGAGCGGTGGGCGCACCACGGCCACGACCCGGCCCGCGCCGTCGTCGGCGCCGGAACGGCCGGGTTCCACACCGCCCGGACCTCGCAGGAGGCCGTCGCCGCGTACCGGCCGGTCTACGAGGGGCACCGGGCCTTCCTTCGGCAGCACGGTGTCGAACCGGTCTTCACCACCCTGGAGGACTTCGTCGAGCGCAGTTCCGCCCTGATCGGCAGCCCGCAGCAGATCATCGAGAAGGTGCACCGCTACCACGAGGCGCTCGGCCACACCGTACTGCACCTGCAGGCCGACGCGGGCGGGCTCGGTGACGCACGCCACCGCGACTCGCTGGAACTCTTCCAGGCCGAGATCGCCCCGGTCCTGCGGCGCGAGATCCCCGATCCGCCGTTCGCCTGGGCCCCGGTCCGCCCCGCTCCCGTCGCCTCCGCGCACTGAGCCCGCCGTGCGGCGCCCCGCCACCCGGGGCGCCGCACGGGACGGTCCCCTCAGTAGGCTTCCCTCGCATGACCGACCCCGTCCTGCACCTCCTGCGCACCCGCCCCGAACTGGCCCAAACGGCCGCGTTCCCGTTCGACTTCGACGTGAGCCGGGCGTACCACGTGGAGGACGTGCATCTGGCGTCCGGCGCCTCCCTGGAGCCGATCGCCGGGGACGACACCGGAGGCACCTACTTCCTCTCGGGCGGCACGGCCGTGCTCTACGCCTCGTCGGAGGGCGACGCCGTGCTCATCGCGGACAGCGTCACCGAGGCGCTGGAGATGCTGGTGCGGCTGCCCGGCTGGTGCGAGGGGCTCACCGCCGACCTGGACGAGGAGGCGCTGCGGGCCGTCGTGCGCGCCTGCGACGACGAGGCGCGCGAGGAGTTCGCCCCCGATCTCGACGCGGACCGTGCCGCGCTCGTCGCCGGACTCGGCCTCCCGGACCGGCCGCTCACCGAACTCCTGGCCATGGCGGAGTCCGCCGCCGCCCGCACCGAACCGGACCACCTCCTCCTCAACTCCGCCGAACTCTGCGCCTACCGGCTGCCCGACGACGCCTACCGCATGTGCCTGCGGGACGTCGTCCTCGCCCCGGCGCGGACGGCCCTGGACCGGATGCGCGCGGGCGAGACCCTATCCGCGGCCGGCGCGGCGACCGACCCGGTGCTGCGCGCCGGAGTGCTGCGGGCCGCCCAGTTCGACCGCCGCGCGGACGATCTGCCGCTGCTGCGCGCCCTGTTGGAGGCCGAGTGCGCCGAGCGGACGGACCGGTTCGAGGAACGGCGGCTGGCCGCCGTCCTCGTCGCCCTGCACGGCGGCGACCAGGACGTGCCGCTCCTGCGCGAGGCCACCTCGGGACAGGTCACCGACGCCCGCACCGCCGTCGCCTGGGCCCGCGCCGAGGACGCGAGCCGCTACGGGCAGGACGCCGGGTCCGAGAACGACGTCACCTGGGCCGACCTGGCGCACCGCCAGGGCCTGACCGGGCACGCGCGCACGGCCCTCATCAGGATGCTCGACGACACCGGCCCGGACGCCGCACGGCTGCGCGAACTGAGCCGCGCCCTGGAGGCGATCGGCGAGCACGCCCAGGCCGCCCGCGCCGGGAGGAACCTGCTGTCGCTCCAGGACACCGCGACGGGCCGGGCCACCGAGGCGTACGTCCTGGCCTGGCTGGAGCGCCGCGCGGGCGACCTCGTCGCGTCGGGCCGGGCACTGGAATGGGCGAGGGCCGCCGTCGGCCTCGGCGGCCCGGCGCCCGACGAACAGGTGGCCGGATGGCACCGGCGCGGCCTCGGTCGGCTGATCACCGAACAGCACCTCGAACTCGCCCTGGCCGCCGCCGAAGTCGGCGACGCCGCCCTCGCACACACGACCCTGGCCCAGGCCCGCACCCTGCTCGACCTCATCGGCAAGGAATCGGCCAAGCGGCTCGCCCCCCTGTCCACCCGCGCCAGATGGGCGGTCGCGGCCCTGCGGACGCCTCGCCCCTGACGCACCCGGCCCGGCAGCGGTCCTTCGGCCCCCGGCCCCACCTGGAGCAGGCGATCTCGGGCACCGAGGCGCCGCCCCGTGCGCGCCCGTCCGCGCCCCGTCGGCAGGGCCGGTCGCCGGGACACCGCACCGGCGGCACCCCGCCTCGAAGGAAAAAAAGATCTCGACCCCGGGACTGCCGCCCGCTAGGCTGCCCCGCGATGACGAACCGGACTGTTCACAGATGGGGGGACCCGAACAAGCAAGGCGAGTGCTGATGACCACTCACCGAACGCTTCGGGACCCTTTCCTGACCTTCTGGCTGCGCGTGCGCGAGTTCGCCGTGCCGCCCTCCATGATCGAGACCGCCACGGCCCGGCGCACGGCGGGAGACTGGGCCGGCGCCTGCGCGGCGGCCGGGGTCGACGTCGACCTCGCACCGCGCACCCTGGTCGCCGCGTACGGCCGGGAGCTCACCGACCGGATCCGGGCCGACCTGCGCCATCTGGCACCGGACCTGCTGCGCTGGCATCTGCCGAGGATCGCTCCGCGCGGGCTGCTGCGCCCGGGGCTGACGATCCCGCTGGCCCGGTACGAGACCGGCGACGCGGGTCCACGGGAGGCCGTGCATCTGGTCGTCCGGACCCCGCCCGCCTGGGCGGACGCCGGACAGCGGATCAGCCTCGCCCTGTGGGACGGGACCCGCGCGGCCCCGGCCCGCCACCCGCATCCCCGGCCCAGCGCCCGCTTCCGGCTGGATCTGCACCGCCACCTCTGGGACGCGCGCCGCACGGCCGAACTGGGGGAGCGCTCCGGAGCGGGCCCCGCCGGTCCCGCCCGTGGCCCGGCGCTCGATCCGGCGGTCGCCGCACGGGTGCCGGCGGGCCGTCGCTGCGCCGTGCACCGGTGGGCGGCCGAGGCGGACCTGCTGCTGCGGGCCGGGTCCCGTACGGACCGGACGTTCGCCGTGCGCCTCGGTGGCGGACACCGGCTCCTGCTCGACCTGGCCACCGGCGGCGACGGGCCGGGAGCGGTGCCCGTGCTCCGGATCGCGGATCCGCCGGGCGAACGGGCCGGCGACATCCCGCCCGTGCTCCCCGACGCCGCCACCTGGGCCCTGCCCGACGCGGAGCTGGTCCGGGCCGGGGCGCTCGACCCGGGACGCCTGCATCCGCTCGTGCGCACCGCCCTGTACCCGGACCACTCCGCCCCCGCACCGGCCGGGGCCGAGGGCGGGGCCGGGCGGGTCCGGCTGGTGGACTGCCGGGGCGAGGCGCACCGGATCGGCCTGGTCGACGGCGTCCTGGCCCCGCTGGACCACGATCCCGCCGAACTCCGCCGCGAAGAGCTGCTGGCCGCGCTGACGGGCACCCCCTTGCCCTGTCTCCAGGCCGTCGACGCGGCGCACCGCCGCCCGGACTGCCTCGGCGGGGTCCGCGAACGGCTGGACCACGGCGACATCGGCGGTGCGCTCGCCGTCGTCGAGGGACTGCTCGGACCGGACGCGGTGCTGCGCGACGGCCCGCTGCGGGACGAGCTGGAATCCGCGGCGCGGCGCCGCATCGCGTACGGGCTCTTCCGTGCCGGCCTCGCCGAACCCGCCCCGCGCACCCGCCGGGGAGAGCCGGTCCGCCCGCGCTCTCCCCGCCGCCGAAGCCGCCGCTGACCGATCCCCCTGACGCCCCGGCCGCGCACGGGCGTCGGACGCACGCCCCGCACGGCGTACGCGTGTGCCCCGACGCCCGCACCGGTCTGATCCCAACGAACGACCCGGGTGGACGAGACCCGGGCCCTGCCGTGTCCTTACCCGGAGGCGGCCCCGCCCGGCCCCTCCGGGCCGTGGCGGACCTACGAGAACCCAAGGTGATGCCCTCATGACGATGTCCCCGCCCCTGTCCGCTTCCGCCGACCCGCTCCACATCGCCGGTGAACTGACGGCCCTGCTCGACACCACGTCGACCGAACCGCGCCCCGACGCACAACTGGAGGCGCTGACCCTGGCCGTCGCCGCCGACCTGCCCGTCCTCCTCTGGGGCGAGCCGGGCATCGGGAAGAGCGCCGCGCTCACCCAGCTCGCCGACGCACTCGGCCTCCCGCTGACGACCGTCATCGCCAGCGTCCACGAGCCGTCCGACTTCTCCGGGCTGCCGATCGTCGGCGACGACCCCGCCGAACAGGGCGTCCCGATGGCACCACCGGACTGGGCGGTGCGCCTGGTCCGGGCCGGGCGCGGGCTGCTCTTCCTCGACGAACTCTCCACCGCCCCGCCCGCCGTCCAGGCGGCGCTGCTCCGGCTCGTCCTGGAGCGGCGCGTCGGCGCCCTCCGCCTCCCGCCCGGGGTGCGGATCGTCGCCGCCGCCAACCCCCGGTCCTCGGCCGCCGACGGCTGGGAGCTCAGCCCGCCGCTCGCCAACCGCTTCGTCCACCTGCAGTGGGTGCACGACCACGACGTCGTCGTCCGGGGGCTCGGCGGGACCTGGCCGCGTGCGACCCTGCCCCGGCTGGACCCCGAACGGCTCACCGGGGCCGTGGAGTTCGCCCGCCGGGCGGTCTGCGGTCTGCTCGCCGCCCGGCCCGCGCTGGTGCACCGGCTGCCCAGCGGGGAGACCCGGCGCGGCGGCGCCTGGCCCTCCCCGCGCAGCTGGGAGATGACCGTGCGCCTGATCGCCTTCGCGACCGCCGCGGACGTCTCCCGCGAGGTGCTCTCCCTGCTGGTCCGGGGCGCGGTCGGGGACGGACCGGGGCTGGAGCTGCTGGCCGCCGTCGACCGGATGGACCTGCCGGACCCGGAGATGCTGCTCGCCGACCCGGACGGCGCCGCTCTGCCCGAGCGGGGTGATCTGCGCCAGGCCGTACTCGACGGGGTGGTGGCCGCCGTCCGGAAGCGGCCGGACCGGGCCCGCTGGGACGCGGCGTGGCGGCTGCTGGTCCGGGCCCTGGAGACCGGCGCCCCGGACCTCGTGGTGGTGCCCGCCACCACGCTCGCCACCCTGCGGCAGGAGGACTGGGACGTGCCGGAGACCATCGAGAGGATGGCCGGAGTGGTCTCGATCTCCCGCCGCGCCGACCGGGCGGCGGCCCGCACCACCGCCCCCGCCGGAGCCCGCCGGTGAACCCGGCCGAGCCGGGGACCCCGGCCTGGGAGACGGACCCGGCCAGGACGGCGGCGCTGGACCGCGACAAGCTCTTCGCCGCCCGGCTGTACGCGGCCCGCGCCCGCCCCTACCTCGCCACCGCCCTGTTCGCCCTGCACACCGTCGCGTCGCGACGCGTGCCGACCATGGCCGTGGACCGCTTCTGGCGCTGCTACGTCTCACCCGCCTTCGTGGACGCCACCCCCGTGGAGGAACTGGCCGCGGTCTGGGTCCACGAGGTCTCGCACCTCCTGCGCGACCACCACGGGCGCGGCGACGCCTACGCCCGCCGGAACGGGCTCACCGGGCGCGCCGAGCGGCTGCGGATGAACATCGCGGCGGACTGCGAGATCAACGACGACGCCTTCGACGAGGCGCTGCCGCGCCCCGCCGGGGCCGTGGTGCCCGCCGATCTGGCCCTGCCCGAGGGGCAGTTGATGGAGCAATACCTTTCCCGGTTCCGGCTCGGCCGGCTCACCGCGCACCTTGCCTGGCTGGACTGCGGCAGCGGCGCCGACGGGCTGGAGAGGGAGTGGGACCTCGGGCCGGACGGTGCCCACGGTCTGAGCGCCCAGGAACGGGACGCGGTGCGCTTCCGCGTCGCCCGGGGCATCACCGGGCGGCCCGGTGACACCTCGGAGGGCTGGGCGCGCTGGGCCGAGGAGGTGTTCCACCCGCCGCAGCCCTGGCGGGAGCTGCTCGGGGCCGCCGTCCGCTCGGCGGCCTCCGGGCCCGGGGCCGGAGAGGACTACTCGTACGGCAGACCGGCCCGCCGTTCGGCGAGCGTGCCCGGGGCCGTGCTCCCGGGCCTGCGGCGCCGGCCGCCCCGCGTCGCCGTCGTCATCGACACCTCCGCCTCCGTCAGCGACACCGAACTGGGCAGTGCGCTGCTGGAGGTCACGGCCATCTCCCGGGCCGTGGGCGGCCGTCGGGACCTGATCACGGTCCTGTCGTGCGACGCGGCGACCCGGGTGGTGCACCCGCTGTGCCGGGCCGAGGGCATCCCCCTGGCCGGGGGCGGCGGCACGGACCTGCGCGACGGCTTCGCCCGTGCGCTGCGCACCCGCCCCGGCCCAGACGTCGTCGTGGCCCTCACCGACGGACAGACGCCGTGGCCGTCCGCCCCGCCGCCCTGCCGCACCGTGATCGGTCTCTTCGACCGGACCCGGCTCCCGACGTGGGACGAGGACGACGCCACCTACGTCCCGGACGAACCGCCCTCCTGGGCGCGCACGGTGATGATCGGGCGCGGCGGCACGGGACGCTGAGATCCCGGCGGCCGCACGGGCGCGGGCGGGGCCATACGTGTGCGTCCCGCCACCCCCGTACGCGGCTCAGGCCGGGGGAGGGGCCGCTCCCGGGGCCCCGGCGCGCAGACCGTCCATCACGAGGTCCAGGAGGCGGGCCGCGCGCGGCTCCCACGGGCCGTGCGGGTCGAGCTGCCAGAGTCCCGCGATCGCGAGCAGGAAGTCGTCCGGCGTCACCCCGGACCGGATCGTGCCCGCCCGCTCGTTGGCGTCCAGCAGCAGGGTGAGGGCGTGGGTGACGGGGCCGTGCCCGAGCTGGGCCAGGCTGCCGCAGCGGCTCGCCGTGGTCCGCAGCGCGTCGGCCAGGCCCGCCTTCGCCATCGCGTAGCGGGCCAGCCGGTCCATCCACTCCCGCAGCGCCACGTCCGGGGGGCGCGCGAGGAGCAACTGGGCGGCCGTCTCGGCGACCTGCTGCATCTCGTAGCGGTACACCTCCAGGACCAGGGCCTCGCGGTTGGGGAAGTTCCGGTAGAACGTGCCCTGGCCGACCCCCGCCTTCTTGGCGATCACGCTGACCGGGGTGTCCGCGGCGCGCGTGAGCTCGACGAGGGCGACGGCCAGGATGCGTTCGCGATTGCGCTGGGCGTCCGGGCGCTGAGGGGCGCTCATATCGTCCCGCACACCTGCTCCTTCCGGACACACCAACGAAACGGCCTTGCTGAGCGGACAGCTGTCCGCTAGGTTCGGGAGATAAGCGGACAGCTGTCCGCTTCCCCGCACCCTAGCGGTAGTTCCGGCCGATCCCGCCGACCCGTCTCCCCCCGCACCGTTCACTCCACCCGTATCGCCGTGTCACGTCCGGTGGTTCACCGGATTCGTCTTGTTCCGACGCGCTCACGCAGTACGAAGG
The DNA here is from genome assembly GCF_053597115.1 of Streptomyces sp. NPDC001515. Lineage (NCBI taxonomy): Bacteria > Bacillati > Actinomycetota > Actinomycetes > Kitasatosporales > Streptomycetaceae > Streptomyces > Streptomyces sp. NPDC001515. The sequence goes on along the minus strand of NZ_JBSFHN010000007.1, from coordinate 75,597 downwards.
AAGGCCGATCATGTCCCCATCGACGTCCAGCGCCATCACGCTGCACATCAATGGCGAAAAATACACGCTTCCCGTCGACCACCGCACCACCCTGCTCGACGCACTCAGAGAACGCCTCGATCTGACCGGTACGAAGAAGGGCTGCGACCAGGGACAGTGCGGGGCCTGTACGGTCCTGCTCGACGGGCGGCGCACGGTCTCCTGTCTCCAGCTCGCCGTCGCCGCCGAGGGGCGGGCGGTCACCACCATCGAGGGCGTGGCCGACGGCGACCGGCTGCACCCCGTGCAGCAGGCGTTCCTCGATCTCGACGGCTACCAGTGCGGATACTGCACCCCCGGCCAGATCTGCTCCGCCCTCGCGGTCATCGAGGAGCACGCCGCCGGCTGGCCCAGCGCCGTCACCGACGACGTGCGGCCCGAGGCGGGACCACCGGCCCTCACCGACGAGGAGATCCGGGAACGGATGAGCGGCAACCTCTGCCGCTGCGGCGCGTACATGTCCATCGTCCGGGCCGTCGCCCGCGCCGCCGAGCGGACCGCGGCCGACGCCGGGTCCGAGGAGGCCGCCGCATGAGGGAGTTCGGATACGAGCGGGCGCACACCGTCGCCGGGGCGGTCGCCCTGCTCGCGGCGGAGCCGGAGGCCCGGCTGCTCGGCGGCGGAACCAACCTCGTCGACCTCATGAAGGCCGGTGTGGAGCGCCCGGCGCTCCTCGTCGACGTCCAGGAACTGCCCCTCGGCGAGATCGCGTTCACGGAGGATGGCCTGCGCATCGGGGCGACCGTCACCAACAGCGACCTCGCCGCCCATCCCGAGGTGCGGCGCCACTTCCCGGCCCTCGCCCAGGCCGTCCTGGCCGGCGCCTCCGGCCAGTTGCGCAACATGGCCACCGTCGGCGGCAACCTGCTCCAGCGCACCCGCTGCGGCTATTTCGGCGACACCTCCCGGCCGTGCAACAAGCGCACCCCGGGCAGCGGCTGCCCCGCCCTCACGGGCGAGCACCGCAACCACGCCATCCTCGGCGCCTCCGAGCACTGCGTCGCCACCCACCCCTCGGACATGGCGGTCGCGCTCGCGGCCTTCGACGCCGTCGTGTCGTACGAGACGGCCGAGGGCCCCGGCGTCCTGCCGCTGTCCGCGTTCTACCGGCCCGTGGGGGTGACCCCGCACCTGGAGACGGAGCTGCCGCCCGGGGCGCTGATCACGGGCGTCACGGTGCCGACGGCCGCCGCCGCGGCGCACTCCCGCTACCGCAAGGTGCGCGAGCGCGCCTCGTTCGCCTTCGCCATCGGCTCGGTCGCCGCCGGACTCGACATCCGCGACGGCGTCGTGCGCGAGGCGCGCCTCGCCCTGGGCGCGGTCGCCTCGCGGCCCTGGCGGGCCCACGCGGCCGAACGCGTCCTGACCGGGGGCCCGGCGGACACGGCGGCCTTCGGCGCGGCCGCCGACGCCGAACTGGCCGGCGCGCGGGCCCTTCCGGACAACGGGTACAAGGTGACGCTGATGCGCAACCTCGTCGTCGCCGTCCTCACCGAACTCGCCCAGGAGGCCGCCCGATGACCACGACGACCGACACCACGACCACCGGCCGCGCCGTCGGCACCGCCCGGACGCGCGTGGAGGGCCGGGACAAGGTCACCGGGGCCGCCCGCTACGCGGGCGAGATCCCGTTCGCCGGCCTCGCCCACGGCTGGTTCGTCCTGTCGACCGTGGCGCGCGGCCGCATCCGCTCCCTGGACGACGCCCCGGCCCTCGCCATGCCCGGGGTCCTGGCCGTGCTCCACCACGGCAACGCTCCCCGCGTCGACACCGGGTACATCGGCATGCTGGGATCGCCCAACCCGGTCGTCGGCCTCTTTCAGCACGACCGGATCCCGTTCCTGGGCTGGCCCGTCGCCCTCGTCGTCGCCGAGACCTCCGAACAGGCCAGGGAGGCCGCGGGCGCGCTGCTCGTGGAGTACGAGCGGGAGCCGCACGACGTGGAGTTCGCCGCCGGCCACCCCGGCGCCTACGTCCCCGAGGAGGCCATGCCCGACGCCGGCACCGACAAGGGCGACCTCGCGGAACGGCTGAGGGCCTCCGCGTACGTCGTGGACGAGGAGTACACGACCCCCGAGGAGCACCACCACTCCATGGAGCCGCACGCGGCGACCGCGCGCTGGGACGGCGGCCGGCTGGAGGTCGTCGACTCCAACCAGGGCACCTCCTGGGTCGCGAGCGAACTCGCCTCGCTGTTCTCCCTCGACCCCGGCTCCGTCCGCGTCCGCTCCGAACACGTCGGAGGCGGCTTCGGCTCCAAGGGACTCGCCCCCCACCAGGTGGGCGCCGTGATGGCGACCACGATGCTGCACCGCCCCGTCCGCGTGGTGCTGACCCGGCGCCAGATGTTCACCCTCGTCGGCTTCCGCAGCCCCACGCACCAGCGCGTGACGCTCGGCGCCGACGCCGACGGCCGGCTGCTGGCCCTCGACCACCAGTCGCTCAGCCTCACCTCCACCGTGCACGAGTTCATCGAGCCCGGCGCCACGGTCTCCCGGGTCATGTACGACGCCGACGCGCACCGCACCGGACACCGCGTGGTGCGGCTCGATGTACCGACGCCCACGTGGATGCGGGCCCCCGGCGAGACACCGGGCTCCTTCGCCCTGGAGTCGGCCGTCGACGAACTGGCGGAGAAGTGCGGCCTGGACCCGGTCGAGCTGCGGCTGCGCAACGAGCCGGAGACCGGACCGGTGTCCGGACTGCCGTTCAGCAAGCGGAATCTGCGGGCGTGCCTGGAGGAGGGTGCCCGCAGGTTCGGCTGGGCCGGCCGGGACCCCCGCCCCGGCATCCGCCGCGAAGGGCGGTGGCTCCTGGGGACCGGGGTGGCCGCGGCCACCTTCCCCGCCGGCGCCGGCGCGTCCACGGCGTCCGCGACCGCCCTGCCGGACGGCCGGTTCACCGTACGGGTCAACGCCGCGGACATCGGCACGGGCGCCCGGACCGCGATGACCTCCGTCGCGGCCGACGCGCTGGGTGTGGACCCGGGCCGCGTCCGGATCCTGATCGGCGACAGCGACATCGGCCCCGCGTGGATCGCGGGCGGCTCCATGGGCACCCGCTCCTGGGCGTGGGCCGTGCGGCTCGCGGCCGGGGAACTGCGCGAGATGCTCGCGCTCGGCGGGACGATCCCGCCCGAGGGCCTCACCACCCGGTCCGATACCACCGAGGCCGTCCAGGCGCTGGCCCAGCTCGAACGGCACACCTACGGAGCCCAGTTCGCGGAGGCGGCCGTCGACACCACCACCGGAGAGGTGCGGGTGCGCCGGATGCTCGGCATCTTCGCCGCGGGCACCGTCGTCAACCCGCTGACCGCCCGCAGCCAGCTTGTCGGCGGCATGACGTGGGGCCTGTCCATGGCCCTGCACGAGGAAGCGGTCCGCGACCGGCACTCCGGCGGTTACGTCAGCGCCGACCTGGCCGGATACCACGTCGCCGCCCACGCCGACGTGACCCGCGTCGAGGCGGACTGGGTCGACGACCACGACCCGAACGACCCGGTCGGGATCAAGGGCGTCGGCGAGGTCGGCATCGTCGGTGCGGCCGCCGCCGTCGCCAACGCCGTCTGGCACGCGACCGGCGTGCGCCACCGCAGCCTGCCGATCCGCCCGGACCGTGTCCTCACCGCGGCGCAGGAGGGAGCACCGGGTGCTTGACATCGTCGCCGACCTGCGCCAATGGTCCCGGGAGGGCCGGGACTTCGCCGTCGCCACCGTGGTGCGGGTCGGCGGCAGCGCCCCCCGGGGCCCCGGCGCAGCCCTGGCCGTCGACACCGAGGGCACCGCCATCGGCTCGGTCTCCGGCGGCTGCGTCGAGGGCGAGGTCTACGAACTCTGCGTCCAGGCGCTCCGGGACGGCCGGACCGTGCGCGGCCGGTTCGGCTACAGCGACGAGGACGCCTTCGCCGTGGGACTGACCTGCGGCGGTGTCCTCGACGTCCTGGTCACCCCGGTGCGCGCCGGAACGCCGGTGTTCGCGGCGGCGTTCGAGGCCGCGGTGCGCGGGGAGCCGGCCGCGCTCGCCCGGGTCGCCAGGGGGCCGGACGACCTCCTCGGGCAGGCGCTGCTGGTGCGCTCCGACGGCGCGTACGAGGGCACGCTCGGCGGACGGCCGGAGCTGGACCGGGTGGCGGCGGCCGAGGCCCGCGCCCTGCTGGACGCCGGGCGCACGGGCTCCGCCGAGCTGGCGGAGGACGGCTCGGGCTGCCCCGGCGGACTGACGCTGTTCGTCGAGTCCAGCCTGGAGCCGCCCCGGATGATCGTCTTCGGCGCGGTGGACTTCGCCACGGCGCTCGTGCGGGCCGGCAAGTTCCTCGGCCACCATGTGACGGTCTGCGACGCCCGCCCGGTCTTCGCCACCCGGGCGCGCTTCCCCGACGCGGACGAACTCGTCGTCGACTGGCCGCACCGCTACCTCGCGAGCACCGCGACCGACGCCCGCACCGTCCTCTGCGTCCTCACCCACGACCCCCGCTTCGACATCCCGCTCCTGGAGACCGCCCTTCGCCTCCCCGTCGCCTACGTCGGCGCGATGGGCTCCCGCCGCACCCACGAGGACCGCGAACGCCGCCTGCGCGAAGCCGGCCTCACCGACCGGGAACTCAACCGCCTCCACTCCCCGATCGGCCTCGACCTCGGCGCCCGTACCCCGGAGGAGACCGCCCTCTCCATCGCCGCCGAGATCGTCGCCGAACGCCGGGGCGGCACGGGCGCCCGGCTGACCGGGGCGGGCACACCCATCCACCACGACGCCGGGGAACCGCTGCCCGTCACCACGGACCCGTGAACGTACGCCCGGTGTGCGGCCCGCACGCACGGGCGCCACAGCCGGCCGGCCCCCCCGCCGTCGAGCGAGGGGCCGGCCGTTCCCGCGTCCGTCAGACGCCGAAGGGCGCCGGATAGTGGATGGTGCCTGCCGGGGCGGGGACGGTGGTGTCGAGGACCAGGACCATCATCGCCTCGTCGGGAACCTCGAAGGCGGGCCGGATGCCGTACCGCGAGGCCGGGGTGAAGCCGAACCTCGGGTAGTACTCCGGGTGCCCCAGGCAGGTGACGATGTTCTCGCCCCGCGCGCGGGCGGCGTCGAGCGCGGCACGGATCACGGCGGATCCCGCGCCCGTCCGCTGATACGCGGGACGCACCGCGCACGGGCCCAGAACCAGGGCCGGGGCGTCGTCGATGTGGCAGCGGGTCAGCAGCGCGAAGGCCGCGAGGGTGCCGTCCGGGGCTTCCGCGACCAGGGAGAGGCCGGGAATCCAGGCCGGATCGGTGCGCAGGGCCTCGACGAGATCGGCCTCCAACGGGGTCGGGAACGCGCCGAGGTTGACCTCGCGGATCGCATGGGCGTCGGCGGGCGTTTCGGGGCGGGTGGTCCAGATGACGGAGTCGTTCATGGGAAGAGCCGGGTCCGTTTCGTGGAGAGGAAGGGGAAGGGAGGTCGGAGCGGTGCTGCCGTGCGCCGTCACTGCTGGCGCTCGCGGAAGCGGTAGGTCGCGCGCAGATGCCGGGTGATGGACTTCTGCTGGTCGGTGCGGCCGGCCCGCATTCTGGCGTCGCTGCGGGAGGCCGCCCATTCGCTCTCGCGCAGCAGCTTGCGGTAGCTCTCCAGACGGCGTTCGCTCAGCCCGCCGGAGCGGATCGCGCGCCGGACCGCGCAGCCGGGCTCGCTGTCGTGCCCGCAGTCCCGGAACTGGCACTCCTGGGCGAGGGCTTCGATCTCCGCGAAGACCTGCTCCAGACCCTCGGCGGCGTCCTGCAGTCCGATCCCGCGCAGCCCCGGGGTGTCGATGAGCACGCCCCCGCCGGGCAGCGGGAGCAGTTCGCGGTGGACGGTGGTGTGCCGGCCCTTGCCGTCCTGGGCCCGGACCGCTCCCGTGGCCAGGACCTCGGCGCCCAGCAGCGCGTTGGCCAGCGTGGACTTGCCCGCGCCCGAGGGGCCGAGCAGCACCGTGGTGCCGTGGGCCAGCGCGGTGAGGATGTCCAGTCCGGCACCGGTGGCGGCGCTGGTGACCACGGTGTCGACGCCCGGCGCCAGCGCGGCGACCTCGGTCTGCGCGGCGTCGGCGTCGGCCGGGTCCGCGAGGTCCTGCTTGGTGAGTGCCAGCACGGGCACGGCACCGCTGTCCCACGCCAGCGCGAGCAGTCGTTCGATCCGGCCGGGGTTCGGCGGGGCCGCCAGGGAGACGGCGACGACCACGGTGTCGATGTTGGCGGCCAGGGCCTGCCCGTGGGAGGAACGGTCGGCGGCGGAGCGCACGATGACGCTCCGTCGGGGCAGCAGGGCCACCAGCTGCGGATCGGAGCCGGTGCGCAGAGCGGCCCAGTCGCCGGTGCAGGGGGACAGGAGGGGGTCCGGCGACGACACCGCCGGGGAGCCCGCCCGCACCGGGCCGGACTCGGTGACCACGTCGCACCGGCCGCGGTCCACCCGGACGATCCGGGCGGGAACGAGGCCGTCGGCGCGATGCGCGGCGAAATCACGGTCGAACGCTTCGTCCCACCCGAACGCGGCCAGGGTGGAACCGGCTGGATCGGATGACGAGGAAGAGGTGGAGAAGGTGGATGACAACGTCGGAGACCTTTGAACGAGGGTCCCGTCAGGACGTCACGCCGCCACGCGAGCGAACACGCTCCAAGCAGGGTGGAGGAGAAACGAACTCAGACCGGGACCCGGGACGTGAGGATGGCCCGGGTGCTGCCGAAGGCAGCGGTCTCCACCGCGGTCATGAACCTCACCTCCCTCATGTCGTCACCAGCCGAAAATTCCTTGAGAAGGCTATCACCCGAGCCGGCGGTCGACCAGCGTCCACGGAGCGCGCGGTCCCGGCACGCCGCCGCGAGAGGTGGAGGCCCGGCGGCGCGGGACGACGGTCCGGGACTGTCAGTGGGATGCGCTTCACTTCCCCCATGGCCGATCACCCGTTCCTGGACACCATCTGGCAGCATCTGCGTCCCGTGCTGGGACCCGCCCCCGCACCCCGCGCCGCCGTCCTGCTGGACGTGCCGGACGGGACGGACTTCGACGACCTCCTCGACGCCGTCTCGGGCAGGGCCGGGACGCCGAGAACGCTGCGTACCGGAGGCAGGAGCGCGGTGGCCGCCACCGCGCGGACCGGCCGGCCGCTCGTGGACGCCCTCGGGGACGACGTGCGGGAACTGCGCGCGTGGGCCCACTGGAACGACTGGATCGGCTGCGCCGTGCTCGACGGGGGAGCGGGACGGGAGCGGCAGGTGGCGGTCGTCGCCCACCGCGAGGATCCCGCCGCCGGGGGACTGCCGCAGGACGCCGACTGGGTCGAGCGGCTGAGGCTGCTCACCGGCTGGGAGCCGGTGCCCCGGACACCGGTGGACTGGCGAAGGGCGGAGGAGGAGCTCGGGACGCGGCTGCCGGCCGACTACAAGGCGCTCGTGGACCTCTTCGGGTGCGGCAGTTTCGACCTCTACGTGGACCTGCTGATGCCCGGCAGGCGCGGGCTCGATCTGGTCCGCTGGGCCGGGACGGACGCGGCCGGGAGCGGTGCCGGACGCGGCGTGCCCGTCTTCCCGGCCCCGGGCGGGCTGCTGCGGTGGGGGTCGTCCGACCAGGAGCTGGAGTTCATGTGGCGGACGGGCGCGGCCGACCCGGACGACTGGACCGTCGCCGTCCGCACGGACCTCGGCGGCTGGGAGGAGGACGCCTCCGACGGCGACGCCTGGGAGCGCTACGACTGCGGGGTCGCCGAGTTCCTGGTCCGCATGCTCACGGACACCGGCGTCGGCTATCCCACGGCCGGGATCGCCGCGCACTGCTTCCTGGACTACGAGTGAGCGGACACCGGGGTTCCGGCCGCCGCAGCATGGGCATGCCATGGCGGGTGAGGTGCCCGTCCGGGTGATCCGGGAGGCGGCAGCGGGGAAGCCGTGACGGCTCCCGCGGTGCCGCACCGGTCCCGGGGGCGGTTGCCTCACCCATGCCGTAGCTCGGCCCCGGACCGGAGAGGACCCCGCATGACCCGCAGCACCGCCCGGATCGTCCATCTACGCGCGGGCGGGGTGAGCTTCGTCGTCGAACTGCTCGCTCCGCTGCCCCGCGTGCTGCACTGGGGCGAGGACCTCGGCCCGCTCGACGGCGACGGGCTCGCGGCCCTGGCCCTGTCGGGGGACGGTGCGGGGCTGCACTGCGCGCTGGACGAGCCCCGCCGGTTCACGGTCTGGCCCACTCAGGCCGAGGGCTGGTCGGGGACCCCGGGCCACGAGGGGCACCGCGCCGGCACCGCGACCACCCCCCGGCTCCGGACGACCGGCACCGAGGAGAGCGCCGACACCCTGGTGATCGGCCTCCACGACGACGACGCGGGACTCGACCTCACCCTCACCTATCGGCTCGACCCCTCCGGCATCCTCGCCGTGCGTGCCCGGATCACGGCCCCGGACGACGCCCCCGGCCCCGCCCCCTACGACCTCACGGCCGCCACCGTGCTGCTCCCGCTGCCCGCGAGGGCCCAGGAGATCATGGACTTCACCGGCACCTGGTGCCGCGAACGCGCCCCGCAGCGCGCCCCGCTCACCCACACCGGCCATGTCCGCGAGGTCCGCCGGGGCCGCCCCGGCCACGACGCACCGCATCTGCTCACCGTGGGCGTGCCCGGCTTCGGCTTCCGCGAGGGCGAGGTGTGGGCGCTCCACGTCGGCTGGAGCGGCAACCAGCGCTGGCTGGCCGAGCGCCGGCCCGAGGGCGCGGGCGTGCACGGGGCCGTCCTCGGCGGCGGTGAGCTCCTCGTGCCCGGCGAGATCCGGCTCGCCCCCGGCGACGCCTACACCGCGCCCGAGTGCTTCTTCGCCTGGTCGGCCGACGGTCTCGACGGCCTGGCCGACCGCTTCCAGACCCTGCTCCGCTCCCGCCCCGGCCACCCCTCCACCCCGCGCCCGCTGACCCTCAACACCTGGGAGGCCGTCTACTTCGACCACCGGCCCGAACGGCTCCTCGCCCTGGCCGACGCGGCCGCCGCCGTCGGCGTGGAACGCCTCGTCCTGGACGACGGCTGGTTCCTCGGCCGCCGCGACGACACCGCCGGCCTCGGCGACTGGACCGTCGACCCCGCGGTCTGGCCCGAGGGGCTTGGCCCGCTGGCCGACCGGGTGCACGCCCACGGCATGGAATTCGGGCTCTGGGTCGAACCCGAGATGGTCAACCTCGACTCACAACTCGCCCGCGAGCACCCCGAATGGATCCTCGGCCCGTCCGCCGGCCTCGGACCGGCCTCCCGCCACCAGTACGTCCTCGACATCGCCCACGAGGACGCCTTCACCCACCTCCTGGACACCCTGGACGCCCTGGTCGCCACCTACGGCATCGACTACCTGAAGTGGGACCACAACCGCGACCTGCACGAGGCCGTGCACCGCGACCCCCGCCACGGCGACCGGCCCGGCACCCACGCCCAGACCCGCGCCCTGTACCGGCTCCTGGACACGCTCAGGGCCCGCCACCCCCGCCTGGAGATCGAGTCGTGCTCCAGCGGCGGCGGCCGCACCGACCTCGGCATCCTCGCCCGCACGGACCGGGTCTGGGCCTCGGACTGCAACGACCCCGTCGAACGCCAGGCCGTCCAGCGCTGGACCGCGCAACTCCTGCCCCCCGAACTCGTCGGCGCCCACGTCGGCGGTCCCCGCAGCCACACCACCGCCCGCACCACCGACCTCTCCTTCCGCCTGATCACCGCCCTGTTCGGCCATGCCGGCATCGAGGACGACCTCACCGCCCGTACCCCCGACGAACGCACCGCGCTCACCCGCTGGGCCGCCCTCTACAAAGAGGTACGCGGCCTGCTCCACACCGGACGCGTCGTCCGCGCCGACCTCGGCGACGACGCCACACACCTCCACGGCGTCGTCGCCCACGACGCCCGCTCCGCCCTGTACTGCTGGACCCGCACCGAGACGTCCGTACCCGCCCAGTCCGGCCGGGTCCCCCTCCCCGGCCTCGCACCGGACCGCACCTACGGCCTCAGGATCCGCACCGAGGCCGGACTGCCGTCCCTGCACGAGGTGACCGCCCCCGCCTGGTACGAGGCGGCGCTCGACGGCTGGATATCGCTCCCCGGCACCGTCCTCACCCGCGCCGGACTGCCCTTCCCCACCCTCGACCCCGCCCAGGCCCTCCTGATCGAGGTCGGTGAGGAGTCCCGGGTCGGCTGAGGGAGGCCGCCCGGGGGCCCGCGGGCCCCCGGGCGCTCACGCGCCGAGCCGGATCTCCCGGCCCTGCCAGCGCCGGCGCAGCCAGCGGTCGTGACTGGCCACGACCACCGCTCCGGGCCCGGGGCCGAGGGCGTCCTCCAACTCGTCGCACAGGCGCGGCGACAGATGGTTCGTCGGCTCGTCCAGCAGCAGGAGCTGCGGGGGGCGCGCGGTGAGCATCGCCAGGGCGAGCCGCCGCCGCTGGCCGGCCGACAGCCGGCCCACCGGGGTGTCGAGGTCGTGGTCGTGGATCAGCCCCAGCGAGGCGAGCGGCACGGCTTCCGCCCGCTCGGCGCCGAGCACCGACTCGTACACCGTGCGGACCGTGCGCTCGGGCCGGGAGAAGCGGGTGTCCTGGGCGAGCATCGCCCAGAACAGGTCCGGCCGCCGCTCCACCTTCCCGTGCGCCTCCAGCCTCCCGGCGACGACCGCCAGCAGCGTCGACTTCCCCACTCCGTTGCCGCCGGTCACCAGCAGCCGGTCCCGGGCCGTCACATCGAGACGGCCGACCGCCAGCCGGCCCGGGACGCTGACATCGCGCAGCGACACCAGGATCCCGTCCTCCGACTCCCCGGCCAGGGCGGTGTGCCGGAACCGCAGCGGCGGAGGCGGCTCCGCCACCCGGTTGCGCTCCAGCTCCTCCACCCGGCGCGAGGCGTTGCGGACCCGGCGGGCGATCTGGCTCTGCACCCGGCCCGCCCGCAGCCCGTACCCCATTTTCTCGGTGTCGCGCGGGGCCCGGTCCGGCGCGACCGCGCGGGCGGTCACGTCCGCCGACCGCCGCAGCGCGGACAGCTCCTGCTCCTCCTCCGCGAACCGCCGCTCCCAGCGCGCCCGTTCGGCACGCTTCTGGGCCAGATAGCCGGTGTAGTCCCCGCCGTACCGCACCGGGCCGTCCACCGCGGGATCGAGGTCGATCAGGTCCGTGCAGACGGCGTCCAGGAAGGCCCGGTCGTGGCTGGCGATCACCACCGGACCGGCCACGGCGCGCATCTGCTCCTCGACGAACGCCGCCGCCTCGTCGTCGAGATGGTTCGTCGGCTCGTCCAGCAGCAGGGCGCCGGGACGCCGCACCAGCAGCGCCGCGAGCGCCAGCCGGCCGCGCTGGCCGCCCGACAGCGATCCGAGGGTCCTCCCGTGCTCCAGCGCGCCGAGACCGAGTCCCGTCAGCAGGACGCCGGCGCGCCGGTCGGCGTCCCAGACCTCACGCTCCTCGGCCCGCTCCAGCATCCCGCCGTACGCCTCCAGCAGCGCGGCGTACGCCGGGGAGCTCTCGTCGGTCGCGGCGAGCCGCCCGGAGAGCCGTTCCAGCTCCGCGACATCGGCGCGGGCCTCGCGCAGTGCCTCGTCCAGGACGTCGGCGATCGTCGCCCTGGCGTCGTACGCCATCTCCTGGTGGAGGAAGCCCACGTCGGCGGGGCGGGTCACGGTGCCGGAGTCCGGTTCGTCCGCGCCGGCCAGCAACCGCAGCAGCGTCGACTTGCCGGCCCCGTTCTCCCCGATCAGGCCGATGCGGTGGCCGGGGGACGCGGTGAGGGACACCCCGTCCAGGACGCGCCGTCCGCCGAGGACGCGGACGAGGTCGTGGGCGAGCAGGGCGGACGGGGGCAGGGGGTGGCGCTCGTTCATGAGGGAACTCCTACGGGGTCGTTGGACGGCGCGCCGGTCGGCGGGCCGGAACCGCACGTCAGGAGGTCATGACAGCGGCGCCCCGGCCTCCGTGAGCTTCCCGTCCGCCAGCCGCAGCCGGCGCCCCACCCCGATCCGTTCCAGGAACCGCTCGTCGTGGCTGACGACCACGAACGCGCCCCGGTACGAGCCGAGCGCGCTCTCCAGCTGGTCGGCGCTGACCAGGTCGAGGTTGTTCGTCGGCTCGTCCAGGAGCAGCAGCTGCGGGGCCGGCTCCGCGCACAGCACACAGGCCAGCGTGGCCCGCAGCAGCTCCCCGCCCGACAGCACGGCGACCGGCAGATGGGCGCGGTCCCCGCGGAAGAGGAAGCGGGCCAGCAGGTTCATCCGCTCGGCCTCCGTGCGGTGCGGGGCGAAGTCCGCGAAGTTCTCCGCCACCGTGCGGGCGGGGTCCAGCAGATCGAGGCGCTGCGACAGATAGGCGATCCGCCCGTCCGCCCGCCTGATGCTGCCGCCGGACGGTTCCAGATCGCCGTTGACCAGGCGCAGCAGAGTGCTCTTGCCCGCGCCGTTGGGTCCGGTCAGCGCGATGCGCTCGGGGCCCCGGATCGTGAGGCCGATGCCCGGCGCGGCGAACTGGTCCCGGTCACCGAGGCGGACCTGGAGCCCTTCGGTGAGCAGCACCGTCCGCCCGGCCGGGACGTCGGTGTCCGGCAGGTCGAGCGTGATGTGCTGGTCGTCGCGCACGGCGCGCCCCGCCTCGTCGAGGCGGGCCTTGGCCTCGCCGACCCGGGCGGCGTGCGTCTGACCGGCCCGGCCCGCGGACTCCTGGGCGCCGCGCTTCATGTTCCCGGCGAAGATGCGCGGCAGGCCCGCGTTCTTGAGGTTGCGGGCGGCGTTGCTCGCCCGGCGCTCGGCCCGCTCCTTGGCCTGCTGCATCTCCCGCTTCTCGCGCTTGAGTTCCTGTTCGGCGTTGCGGACGTTCTTCTCGGCGACCTCCCGCTCGGCCCGGACGGCCTCCTCGTACGCCGTGAAGTCGCCGCCGTACAGCCGCAGTTCACCGGCGTTCAGCTCGGCGATGCGGTCCATGCGGTCGAGCAGCGCACGGTCGTGGCTGACCAGCAGCAGCGTGCCGTTCCACCCTTCCAGGGTGTCGTAGAGGGCGTGGCGGGCGTCCAGGTCCAGATTGTTCGTCGGCTCGTCCAGCAGCAGGACGTCCGGCGACTTCAGCAGCTGCGCGGCCAGGCCCAGCGAGACGACCTGGCCGCCGCTGAGCGTGCCGATGCCCCGGTCCAGCGCGAGACCTCCCAGACCGAGCCGGTCGAGCTGGGCGCGGGTGCGCTCCTCGATGTCCCAGTCGTCACCGATCACGGCGAAGTGCTTCTCGTCCACGTCGCCGGACTCCACGGCGTCCAGCGCGCGGATCACCGCGTCGACACCGAGGACCTCGGCCACCGACAGATCTCCGGTCAGCGGAAGGCTCTGCGGGAGATAGCCGAGCGTGCCCTCCACGGTGACCGAACCGGCGGTGGGGCGAAGCTCGCCCGCGATCAGCTTGAGCAGGGTGCTCTTGCCCGAACCGTTGGGTGCGACCAGACCCGTGCGGCCGGGGCCCACGGTGAAGGAGAGCCCGGCGAAGACAGGGGTGTCGTCGGGCCAGGAGAAGGAGAGCTGGGAGCAGATGATGGATGCGTCGGACATGCGGAAGACCTCAGGGTGTGCATTCCGGAACCGGCACGGACTGCCGTCCGGAGAATGGCCGAAAGGGACAACGAGATGGCCACTTCGCCGACGCTTCCGGGCGCCCGCGGTGGCCGATCACTACCGGGTCTCACCCGGAGATGTCGTCGTCGCCTGCCATGTCTGGTCTCCTCGTCGTACGCGGCCCGTCGCCGCACAGCACGACGATCTTAACAGCCGGCCCCCGGCGGGGCCCGTGGATTTACCCCGCCCTGTGAACCTCACGGGGCGCCGCGCGGCCGTCGCCCCGCGAGGTTCACAGGGCGGGGACGCGGACGAACCGTTCGGTCAGGTGGAGATCGGCCTCGATGCGGGAGGCGGCGTCGCGCAGCGCGGGCAGCACCTCCGAGGCGCACTCCTCAAGGGTGCGGCTGCTGGCGTGCATGGCCACGTTCACCGCCGCGACCACCGCGCCTCGGCGGTCCCGGACCGGAACGGCCAGGGAGCGCAGGCCGGCCTCCAGCTCCTGGTCGACCAGGGCCCACGCCTCGGCACGGACCGTGTCCAGGGCGGCGCGCAGCTCGTCCCGGTCGGTGACGGTGTGCTCGGTGAGGGCGTGCGGCGCGCTCCGCGCCAGCCGGGCGTCGCGTTCCTCTTCGGGCAGCGCGGCCAGCAGCACCCGGCCCATGGAGGTCGCGTACGCCGGGAAGCGCGTCCCCACCGTGATGTTGACGTTCATGATGCGCCGGGTCGCCACCCGTGCGACGTACTGCACCTCGTCCCCGGCCAGGACGGCGAGCGAGGCCGAGTCCCGGACCCGCTCGGTGAGCGCGGCGAGATGCGGCTGGGCGATCTGGGGGAGCGTCGCCCGGGACAGCGGCGGGTAGCCGAGGGCGAGGACGCGGGGGGTGAGGCGGTGCGTCCGGTCCCGCACGGTGACGTAGCCGAGGTGCTCCAGGGTGATCAGCGCCCGCCGGGCGGTCGCCCTGGCCAGTCCGGTGGCACGGGCCACCTCGCTCAGCGTGAGCGCCTCGCGGCCCGCGCCGAAGGCCGTGGGCACGCTCAGCCCCCGGGCCAGGGACTCGTTGAAGTCGCGGCCCAGCTCCTGCTTGGACGCGCCGGTCCAGGAGGCGAGCGCGGTGGGGGAGTCCGGGGCGGCGGCGGGCGGTGCCTGGCGCAGGTCCCGCTCCATCTCCCCGGCCGCCGTCAGCAGCCGGGGCAGCAGGGTCTCGCGCAGGGAGTCGGCGGTGTGCCGGCTGGTGTGGCTGACGATGCTGAGGAAGCAGGCCGGGGAGCCGTCCGGGGAGCGGACCGGTACGGCGAGGGCGACGAGTCCCGGTTCGATGAGCTGGTCGTCCAGGGCCCAGCCGTCCCGCCCCGCCCGCCGGGCGCGCGCGGCGAATTCCGCCTCGTCGGCCGGCGGCCGGGGCGGCGCCGCCGGGAAGGCCGTACCGTCCGGGTCCGAGGCCCGGCCCTCGCGCCACGACCGCCAGTCCTCCTCGTCCCAGCCGGACGCCAACAGCGGTCCGGGGGCGGTTCGTTCGGCGGGCAGCGGATCACCGATGCGGAAGCTGAGCGACATCGCCCGGCGCCGGGTGGCCTGATGGACGAAGCGGATCCCGTCGCCGTCGGCCACCGCGAGGGAGACCGATTCGTCGAGCGCGTCGGCCAGGGCGTCGGCGCGCCCGCCGAGCAGGTCCGGGAGGCGCAGCGCGGAGAGATAGGCGTTGCCCAGCTCCATCAGGTGCGGGGCGAGCACCACGTCCCGGCCCTCCACCCGGACGTACTCCATCCGGGCCAGCGTCGCGACGATCCGGTCGACGGTGGAACGGGCCAGTCCGGTGGCGCGTTCCAGGGCGCTCGGGCTCATCGCGCCGCCCGCGTCGGTGAGGCGGCGCAGCACGGCGATGCCCCGGATCAGCGGGGTGACGGCCTCGGCGGGCGGCTTTGTGCCGGTCGCGCGGTCGGTGGGGGTCGGTGGCATCGGCTCTCCGTGGTGCGTGGTGGGGACACAGTAATGAAGCGGGCGGCGGCGCCGGCCGTTGACAGGGGGCCGGGGCGGCGGCAGACTCCGGGCCAAGAATAGTGAAAGAAACTTCACTATGCGAACACGTGAGGAGCCGTCCCATGGACAAAGTGGTCGCCTCCGCCGCGCGGGCCGTGGCCGACGTGCCGGACGGCGCCTCGCTCGCGGTGGGCGGATTCGGGCTCAGCGGCGTCCCCGACACCCTGATCGCCGCCCTCCACGCCCAGGGCACCCGCGACCTGCGCGTCGTCTCCAACAACTGCGGCGCCCAGGAGTCCGGGCTCGCGACCCTGCTCGCCGCCGGGCGCATCAGCCGGGTCACCGGCTCGTACATCGGCGCCAACAAGGAGTTCGGCCGCCAGTACCTGGCCGGGGAACTCGAACTGGAACTCATCCCGCAGGGCACCCTCGCCGAACGCCTCCGCGCCGGAGGGGCCGGCATCCCCGCCTTCTACACCCCGGCCGGGGTCGGCACGCTCGTCGCGGACGGCGGCATGCCCTGGCGCTACGACGGGCGGGGCGGCGTCGCGGTCGCCTCCCCGGCCAAGGAGGTCCGCGACTTCGACGGGGTCCCGCACGTCCTG
Source organism: Streptomyces sp. NPDC001515 (assembly GCF_053597115.1). Lineage (NCBI taxonomy): Bacteria > Bacillati > Actinomycetota > Actinomycetes > Kitasatosporales > Streptomycetaceae > Streptomyces > Streptomyces sp. NPDC001515. The sequence goes on along the minus strand of NZ_JBSFHN010000007.1, from coordinate 59,425 downwards.
GAGCGCGGCATCCGCACCGACTTCGCGCTCGTCCGGGCCGCCCTGGGCGACCGGCACGGCAACCTCGTCTTCGCCAAGGCCGCCCGCAACTTCAACCCGCTCGCCGCCATGGCCGGCCGGATCACCGTCGCCGAGGTCGAGGAGCTCGTCGAACCCGGCGCGATCGACCCCGACCGGGTCCACCTCCCCGGTGTCTTCGTCCGCCGCGTCGTCCCGCTCACCCCCGCCCAGGCCGCCGACAAACGGATCGAGCGGCGCACCGTGACCCCCCGCCCCAGCCCCGACGAGGACGGCCGCCGATGAGCTGGACCCGCCAGGAGATGGCCGCCCGCGCCGCCGCCGAACTGCGGGACGGCGAGTACGTCAACCTCGGCATCGGCCTGCCGACGCTGATCCCCAACCACCTGCCCCCGGACGTGCACGTCGTCCTGGAGTCCGAGAACGGCATCCTCGGCACCGGGCCCTTCCCGTACGAGGAGGACGTCGACCCCGACCTCATCAACGCGGGCAAGGAGACCGTGACGGTCCTGCCGGGCGCGTCGTTCTTCGACTCCGCGCTCTCCTTCGCCATGATCCGGGGCGGTCACATCGACACCGCCGTACTCGGCGCCATGCAGGTCTCCGCAGGCGGCGACCTCGCCAACTGGGCGGTGCCCGGACAGCTCGTCACCGGCATCGGCGGCGCCATGGACCTCGTGCACGGGGCACGCCGCGTCATCGTGACCATGACCCACACCGCCAAGGACGGCAGCCCCAAACTCGTCGAGCGCTGCACCCTGCCGCTCACCGGGCGCGCCTGCGTCCACCGCGTCATCACCGACCTGGCCGTCCTGGACATCACCCCCGACGGACTGCTCCTGGTCGAGACCGCGCCCGGCGTCGACGCCGCCGAGGTGCGCGCCCGCACCGACGCCCCCGTACGGGAACGAGAGGACCGACCCGCATGACCGCCCCCGCCGCCCCGCGCATACCGCACCCGAGCGGAAGCGACACCGCCCCGCGCCCGCCGGACCAGGCCGGGATCAGCGCCGAGATCGACGCGGCCCGCTCCGCCTACGCCGCCGCGCTCGCGGCCGGCGCCCCCGCCCGCCCGCACCCCGCCCGGGACTACGCCCCCTACCGCTCCAGCACCCTGCGCCACCCCCGCAACCCCCTGATCGCCGTCGGCGAGGACCCCGAGGCCGTCGAACTCTCCGGCCCCGTCTTCGGCGTCACCGACGTCACCGACCTCGACCACGACCTCACCCGGCAGCACCACGGCGAACCGCTCGGCGAACGCATCACCGTCTCCGGCCGCGTCCTCGACCGCTCCGGCCGCCCCGTGCGCGGCCAGCTCGTCGAGATCTGGCAGGCCAACGCCTCCGGCCGCTACGCCCATCTGCGCGACCAGCACCCCGCCCCGCTCGACCCCCACTTCACGGGCGTCGGCCGCTGTCTGACGGACGACCAGGGCGGTTACGCGTTCACCACGATCAGGCCCGGTGCCTATCCGTGGCGCAACCACACCAACGCCTGGCGCCCCGCGCACATCCACTTCTCGCTGTTCGGCACCGCGTTCACCCAGCGGCTCGTCACCCAGATGTACTTCCCCGGCGACCCGCTCTTCCGCTACGACCCGATCCTCCAGTCCGTCACCGACGACGCCGCGCGCGAACGGCTCGTCGCCGCGTACGACCACGAACGGTCCGTGCCCGAGTACGCGCTCGGCTACCGCTGGGACATCGTCCTCGACGGCCCGTCCGCCACCTGGACCGAGGAAGGCCGCTGATGCCCGCCACCCCGCCGCCGCCCGGCCCCACCCCGTCGCAGACCGTCGGGCCCTTCTACGGATACGCCCTGCCCTTCACCGGGGGCGGCGACCTCGCCCCGCCCGGACACCCCGACGCCCTCGTCGTGCACGGCCGGGTCCTGGACGGAGCCGGGGCGGCGGTGCCGGACGCACTCGTGGAGGTGTGGCAGCCGGCGCCCGACGGATCGCGGAACGGGGCCCCCGGCTCGCTGCGCCGCGACCCCGTCACCGGCGCGGTCGCCGGCCGCCACGGCCTCGCCTTCACCGGTTTCGGCCGGGTCGCCACGGACGCCGACGGCCACTACGCCGTACGCACCCTGGCTCCGGGCGGCGCCTCCTATGTCGCGCTCGCGGTCTTCGCCCGGGGACTCACCCACCACCTGTACACACGCGCCTACCTGCACGACGCCCCCGGCCTCGGCACCGACCGGCTCCTCGCGGGCCTGCCCGCCGCCCGGCGTGCGACCCTGATCACCGTGCCGGAGGGCGACGGCGTCCACCGCTTCGACATCCGTCTGCAGCACGACGGCGTACACGAGGAGACGGTCTTCCTTGACTTCGGCTGACCCCGCCGCCGACATCGGACTGCTGGCACCCGTACGGGCCGGAACGGCCGTGGCGGACGCGACCGGTGACGCGGCGTACCTCCAGGCCCTGCTCGACGCCGAGACCGCCCTCGTCCGCGCGCGCGAAGCGCTCGGCCAGGCCCCGCCGGGGACCGCGCGCGCCGTCGCCGCGGCGGGCGACGCACGGGGATACGACCTCGGCTCCCTGGCGGCCCGCGCCCGCGCCGGCGGCAACCCGGTCATCCCGCTGGTCGCCGACCTGACGGCCGCCGTCGCCGCGCACTCCCCGCAGGCCGCCGCCCAGGTGCACCGGGGCGCGACCAGCCAGGACATCCTGGACACGGCGGCCATGCTGGTCGCGGCCGGGGCGCTGCGGACCGTCCTGGCCGATCTGGACCGCACCGCCGCCGCCCTCGCGCGCCTCGCCGCCGAGCACCGCGACACGCCGATGGCCGGGCGCACCCTCACCCAGCACGCCGTCCCGACCACCTTCGGCCTGAAGGCGGCGGGCTGGCGCTCCCTGGTGTTCGACGCCCGCGACCGCCTCGCCGCCGTCCTGGCCCGGCTTCCCGTTCAACTCGGCGGCGCGGCAGGTACCTTGGCGGCCTTCACCGACCCGGTGGAACCGGACCCAGGGGCCGCGATCCGCCTGGTCGAGGCATACGCGGCCGAGACCGGACTCGCCGTCCCCGATCTCCCGTGGCACACCCTGCGCACCCCCGTCGCCGACCTCGCCGGGGCACTGGCCCTCACCTCCGGCGCCCTCGGGAAGATCGCGGCGGACGTCCTGGTCCTCTCCCGCACCGAGATCGGCGAACTCGCGGAGGGCGGCGGGGGAGGCTCCTCCGCGATGCCGCACAAGGCGAACCCCGCCCGCGCCGTGCTCATCGCCTCGGCGGCCCGGCAGGTACCCGCGCTCGCCGCCGTCCTGTACGGCGCGGTCGCCGCCGAGGACGAACGCCCGCCCGGGGCCTGGCACGCCGAATGGCAGCCCCTGCGCGAGGCGTTGCGCACCACCGGCGGTGCCGCCGAGGCCGCCGCCGCGCTCACCGAGGGGCTGCGGGTCCATTCCGGCCGCATGCGGGAGAACCTGGACGCGACCGGCGGACTCGTCGTCAGCGAACGGATCGCCGCCGCGCTCGCCCCACGTCTCGGACGCGCCGCCGCCCGGACGGCGGTGACCGAGGCGGCGGCCCGCACCGCCCGCGAACCGATCGCCTTCCGCGACGCCCTCACCGCCCACCCCGCCCTCGCGGGCGTCCTGGCCGACGACGACCTCGCCGCCCTCACCGACCCCTCCGGCTACACCGGCGCCGCCGGCCCCCTCGTCGACCACGCGCTGCGCCGGGGCCCGGCGCGCCTCTGAGTCGTACGCCACCACGCAGCCGCACCGCACGGACACGGCACCACGGCCCCCGCCCGCGCAACCGCACCGCATCCGTTCCGACCCGCCGCCCCGACCCGCCCTCGTGGCGGCCACCAGGAGGACCCATGCCATCCCCGGACCCGTCCGGACTCCCCACCACCGGTCCGCTCCACCACCGCGAGGACGGTTCGCCCACCGCGCCGCCGCTCCTCCTCGGGCCCTCGCTCGGAACCGCACTGACCGTCTGGGACGCGCAGACCGGGGCCCTGGCCCGGAACCACCGCGTCGTGCGCTGGGACCTGCCGGGGCACGGAGGTTCGCCCGCCGCGCCCGGCGGCGGGGTCGCCGGTCTCGGTGCGCGGGTGCTGCGCCTCGCGGACGCGCTGGGCATCGACAGGTTCGCGTACGCGGGCATCTCGCTCGGAGGAGCCGTCGGCACCTGGCTCGCCGTCCACCACCCCGACCGGATCAGCGCGCTCGCCCTGGTGTGCTCCTCGGCGCGGTTCGGGGAGCCGCGCGCCTGGACCGAGCGCGCGGCGCTCGTACGCGACCGGGGGATGGGGCCCGTGGCCGCCACGGCGGCCGGCCGCTGGTTCACCGGGGACTTCGCGGACGAACCGGCCGCCCGCACCCTGCTCGCCGGTCTCCACGACGTCGACCCCGCCGGGTACGCCGCGCTGTGCGAGGCCCTCGCCACCTACGATCTGCGCGACGCCCTGGGGCGGATCACCGCGCCCACGCTGGTCGTCGCCGGGCGCGAGGACCCGGCCACCCCGGTGGCCGACGCCCGCGCGCTCGCCGACGCGATCCCCGGGGCCGCGCTCCTCGAACTCCCGGGTGCCGCCCACCTCGCCAACGTCGAATCGCCCGCCGCCGTCACCGCCGCGCTCACCGGCCACTTCGCCGCCGCGGCTGCCCGCTCCGCCGACGACGCCTCCCGGCACGCTGCCGGAACGGCCGTGCGCCGCACGGTCCTCGGGGACGCCCACGTCGACCGGGCCGCCGCCCGGACGAGCCCGTTCACCGCCGACTTCCAGGACTTCCTCACCCGCTACGCCTGGGGAGAGGTCTGGACCCGGCCCGGCCTCGACCACCGCACCCGGCGCTGCCTCACCCTCACCGCCCTGATCGCCCTCGGCCACCACGAGGAACGCGACCTGCATCTGCGGGCCGCGCTCTCCGACGGCGGCCTCACCCCCGGGGAGGTCCGCGAGGTGCTGCTCCAGGCGGCCGTGTACTGCGGGGTGCCCGCGGCCAACTCCGCGTTCGCCGCCGCCGACCGCATCCTCGCCGAACTCGCCCTGCCCGCAGAGGAGAAGTAGCCGTGCAGACCACCGTGGGAATCGTCGGGGCCGGACCGGCCGGACTGCTGCTGGCCCGGCTGCTGCACCGCGCGGGCATCGACTGCGTGGTTCTGGAGAGCCGCGACCGCGCGTACGTCGAGCGGCGCCAGCGCGCGGGCATCCTGGAACAGCCGACCGTCGACGCGCTCCGCGAGGCCGGTGCCGCCCGGGGCCTCGACGCCCGGGGACTGGTCCACGACGGCATCGAACTGCGCTGGGACCGCCGGTCCCACCGCATCGACTTCCCCTCCCTGACCGGCGGCCGACGGGTCTGGGTCTACGCCCAGACGGAGGTCGTCAAGGACCTCGTCGCCCTCCAGCTCGACGACGGCCCGCCGCTGCTCTTCGAGGCGACCGTCACCTCCGTGGAGGGCGCGGACACGGACCGGCCGGCCGTCCGCTTCACGCACCGGGGCCGGGAGGAACGGCTCGACTGCGCCTACGTGGTGGGGTGCGACGGCTTCCACGGCGTCACCCGCGCCGCGATCCCGGAGTCGGTCCGCAGGACCCACGACCGGGTCTACCCGTACTCCTGGCTCGGCATCCTGGCCGACGTGCCGCCCTCCTGCGACGAGCTGATCTACGCCCACTCACCGCGCGGTTTCGCCCTGCACAGCATGCGCTCGCCCGAGGTCAGCAGGCTCTATCTCCAGGTGCCCAACGGCACGGACCCGGCCGACTGGTCCGACACCCGGATCTGGGACGAGCTCGACGCCCGCTTCGCCGTCGACGGCGACTGGGAGCTGCGGCGCGGCCCCGTCACCGCCAAGTCCGTCCTGCCCATGCGCAGTTCCGTCACCGAGCCCATGCGGTACGGACGCGTCCTGCTGGCCGGGGACGCCGCCCACATCGTCCCGCCCACCGGGGCCAAGGGCCTGAACCTGGCGGCGGCCGACGTCGTCGTCCTCGCCCGCGCCCTGGAACGGCTCCACACGACCGGCTCGGCCGAACTGCTGGACGCATACTCCGACACCTGTCTGCGCCGGGTGTGGCGGGCCGAGCACTTCTCGTCCTTCATGACCACGACCCTGCACACCGCGCCGGACGGGAGCGGCTTCGACACCCGCCTCCAGCTCGCGCAGCTCGACCGGATCGCGGAATCGCCGCACGCCGCCGCCGAACTCGCGCTGAACTACGCGGGCCTGCCGCTGCCGTGACCCCCGCGGGCGGGCGGCACCGGGCCGCCCGCCCGCGATCGCACCCGCGACTACGCGGTCGCCGCCGTCGACGCCGTCGACGCGCCGGAAGGGATGCCGAAGGACGGGTCGGGCACGGTCTCCGGGCTGAGGAGCGTGGAGGTCCGGCCGTCCGTGCCGACGGGGACGTCGCCGTCGATGGTGACGCGCCGCAGCTTGCGCTCGTGCGTGTCGGAGTCGTCGACGCCGTAGTGCTGGGTCGCCCTGTTGTCCCAGATGGCCACGTCGCCCACCTGCCAGTCCCAGCGCACCGTGTTCTCCGGGCGCTCGATGTGGGACTGGAACAGGTCGACGAGCGCCCGGGAGTCCCGTCCGTTCAGCCCGGTGATCCGCTGGACGAAGTTGCCCAGCAGCAGCACCCGCTCACCGGTCTCCGGGTGGACCCGGACCACCGGGTGCTCGGTGAGGAACTTCGTGGAGGTGAACACCTCGCGGTACTGGGCCAGCGCCTCCGGCAGGGCGTCCGGACGCACCGCGACGTAGTCGTAGTCGTTGGAGTGGACCGCGCGAAGCCCGTCGGCCAGGGTGCGCAGCCCGGCCGGCAGCTCCGCGTACGCGGCGGCCGTGTTGGACCACAGGGTGTTGCCGCCGTACGGCGGGATGACGACGGCCCGCAGGATGGAGAAGGCCGGGTAGGCGGGCACGAACGTCACATCGGTGTGCCACTGGTTGGCCCGGCCGCCGTGGTCCGAGTCGATGCCGAGCGAGTAGCGGCCGTCGGCGGACGGGACGGTCGGGTGGGCGACCGGGGTACCGAGCAGCCGGCCGAACGCCTCGTGGCTCTCCTCGTCCAGATGGTCCTGGCCCCGGAAGAAGACGACCTTGTGGGCCAGCAGCTCGGCCCGGATCGCGGCGACGGTCTCGGGGGCGAGGTCGCCGCCCAGGCGTACCCCGGAGATGACGGCGCCGATCCGGCCGCCGAGCTTGTGGACGGTGACGGTGGCGGGTGCGGTGGTGGTCATGACGGGTGGATCCCTTCGGAGAGAACGGTCCCCGCCCGGCTCCGGCACAGAGCCTGCGGGCGGGGGAGTTGATTGATGTCGGAGCGGAAGAAAAGGCCCTCGGGCACCGCCCGGCGCGGCACGGAGCCGTGCACGGGGTGGGTGATGCGGAAAGGGATGCCCTTCCGGAACGGAACGGCGGGCGGCCGGCGCGCCAAGCGGGAGTCGCCAGGGCGCGGTGCGGAACCGGGTCAGGCGGCGGTACAGCGGCCCGGACATCCGGGCCGGGGTGCGGGGCGGCCGGCGCGGGCGGGCCGCGCATCGGTGGAGGCCGTCGCGAACATGTTCCGGAGACTCGCAGCGCGCCCCGGCGTGCGTCAAGCGCCCCCGGCCGCCCCCCGACGCCTCCAGGAGTGGTTCAATCGGCGCCTGCGCGGGCCCCGTCGGCCCATCGTGCGCACACCAGGAAAACGCTGCTGAACTGCGCTTTCCCCGGCCCGCCCGGGGGCGGCGCACCCCCTGCCCCGCAGACTGCTCCGGGGCCGGGCACGAATTCACGCCCCCGCAATGTTGCGACCGCCCCCCGGGGTCGCGGAACCGGAGGAAGGCCCCATGACCGCAGCCCCGTACGTCTTCCGGGCGGCCGGCGACGGCCGGCGCGAGGCCAACGCGGCCACCGTGCTGCGCACCGTCCTCGACCACGGACCGGTGGCCCGCCGCACGATCGCGGACCTCTCCGGACTCAGCCCGGCCGCGGTGTCCCGCCAGTGCACCGACCTCGTGGAGCGGGGCCTCGTACGGGAGTTGGCCGAGCGGGAGGCCGTCACGAGGGTGGGCCGCCCGCAGATCCCCGTCGATCTGCACACCGGGGCGAGCGGGGGGCCCGTGGTGGGCGGCGTCCACATCGGCGTCCCCTCCTCGACGTTCGGCCTGGTCGACCTGCGCGGCCGGCTCCTGGCCCGGCGCACCCTGCCCGACGACGGCACGGACCCCGGCGCCCGCGCCCGCCGGATCGCCGACGGGCTGCGCGCCTTCCTCGCCGACGCGGCCCCGGGCCGGCGGCTGCTCGGGGTGGGCGCGGCCCTCGGCGGCTGGGTCGACCCCGGCACCGGAACGGCCGTGCGGCACGACGCCCTCGGCTGGCGGCAGCGGCCCCTCGCCGCCGAACTCGCCCGTGACCTGGGCGGAGTCCGGGTCCGGGTCGACAACCACGCCCGTGCCGTCGCCCAGTCCGAGATCCTGTTCGGCCGGCCCGCCGCCCGCCGCAGCCTGGTCCACCTCTTCGTCGGCAACGTGGTCGACGCGGCGTTCGGCATCGCGGGCGTGGTCCACCAGGGGCCGGGATCGCGCGCCGGGGACGTGGCCCATCTGCCGGTACCGGACTCGACGGCGGGCTGCCCGTGCGGGCGCACCGGCTGTCTGGAGGCCACCGCCTCCAACACCGCGCTCGCCACGACCGCCGTGCGGCGCGGGATCGTGCCCGAGGCCGACGCGTTCCTGGTGGTGGACGCCGCGGCGGCGGGGGACCGGCGCGCGGACCGGCTGCTGCGCGAACGGGCCCGCGCGGTCGGCCGGGCCCTCGCGCTGCTCCTCGACGTCCTCAACCCGGACGTCGTCGTGGTCACCGAGCACGCCAGTCTGGTGCACCCCGACTACCTGGAGGAGATCCGGGGCGCCGCCGTGGACCTGTCCCATGTCTGCCGGGACCCCGAGCGCATCGTCAGTCCGCATGCCGGGACGGCGGTGCTGCCCGTCGCGGCCGGCACGGTCGTCCTGAATCCGCTGTTCAGAAGCCCTCTCGCAGCCGACGACCGGTGACCGGGGGTCGTCGGACGGACCGTCACCGCCGTCCAGGATCCGGACGGGTCCGGTTGACCGTCCGGCGGGGCCGCTGTCATATTGCTCCCGTGAACCCGGACAAGCGCCTCGTCTCCCGCAGGCATGTCGACCTCTGTCGGCAGGCCAGCGCGGTCTGTGCCGTCCGCTGACCGGCTCCGGTCCGTGCACCCGGCTCCTTCCGGGCGGGTCCCGCTGTCCTGAGGCTCCCCGGGGCTGATCCCCGGACGGGCCCGTGCCCGGTTCCACCCGCCCGCAGCGGGTAGCCGCCGACGCGACCCGGAACCCCTTCCGTGCGGACGTCTTCCGGCGTCGGCCGTTCCCCCGCCCCGCGCTCCTTCCGCACGTGTGCGACACGCCGTGAAGTGCCGTGGAAGGGCTCCTCTTTTCGTGCCCCCGGGCACGCGGTGCCTCTCTTTCTTCCGCAGCGGAACGAACCCTGGAGGCGGACGGCGCGCGGCCTCGTGCGCCCACCCCTCCCGCCACCGCTTCTTTCCCTCACCGCCCCTCTCCTTCACCGTCCCTCTCCGTCACAGGCAGGCTTCGATGACCGAGCTGTATCCCCTGACTTCGCCCGGCCCCTCCCGCCGCACGGCCCTGCGCGCCGCCGGAGGCGGCGCCCTGCTTCTCGGAACGGCGCTCGCGGGCTGCCGCTCGGCGGTGTCGGACGCCTCCTCCCGTGCCCGGGACACCGACGGCCGGCCCCGGCGCGGCGGGGTGCTCGACATCGCGGTGAACAGCGACTTCACCCCCGCGCTGCTCTTCTCCCAGAGCGCGCAGTCGCTCCAGCACCGGCTGCTCTTCAACACCCTCACCCGGTACGACGACAAGCTCGTTCCCCGGCCGGAGCTGGCCCGCTCCTGGACGTACGCGAAGGACGGCCGGAGCATCACGCTGGAGCTGCGCGACGACGTGCGCTTCCACAACGGGCGCGCGTTCACCGCGGACGATGTGATCTTCGCCGTGAGGAACCTTCAGAAACCGTTGCGCGCGGCTCAGTTGAGAGCGACCGCCGCCACCGTCACCGGATTCGAGAAGCGCGGCCCGCACACCCTGGTCCTGAAACTCGCGCATCCGGTGAACAACCTCTTCGACCTCTTCGAGTTCATGATCATCACGGACCCGGCGTCGGTCGAGGACGCCGTCGCCGGCCGGCGGCTCATCGGCACCGGCCCCTTCACCCTGAAGAAATGGAGCCCCGGAGCCGGCCTCAGCCTGGCCCGGAACCCGCACTACTGGCGGCCCGGCCGCCCCTACCTCGACGGCGTCGAACTGCGCGTCGTCCCCCAGGCCGACGCCCTCGTCTCCTCCCTGCGCTCCGGCCAGTCCCAGCTCTCCTTCAACGTCCCCGGCAAGAGCCTCGCCACCGTCCGCAGCGACCCGCGCCTGACCATCACCGACTACGACACCGGCGGCGGCGCGGTCTACCTCGGCGTCAACACCACCGTCGCCCCGCTGGACGACCGCACCGTCCGCCAGGCCCTCGCCCATGCCGTCGACCGCGACCGGCTCCTCGCCCAGACCCTCGGCGGCTACGGCATGGCCTCGTCCGCGCCCTGGCCCCGGTCCTCACCCGCCTTCACCGAGGCGCACCGCACCCACTACACCCACGACCCGGCCAAGGCCCGCGCCCTGCTCAGGTCCGCCGGCCACCGCGGCCTCGCGTTCCCGCTGCTGCACCTCGCCCTGCCCGCCGAGACCGCCATCGCCGAATCCCTCCAGTACGACCTGAAGCAGGTGGGGGTCCGCGTCACCCTCCAGCCCACCGACCCGGCCACCGGACAGAAGAAGCTGATCTCCCAGGACATGCCGGCCCTGTGGACCATGGGCCACGGCTTCGCCCAGGTCCAGCCCTCCACCCTCGCCGTGAGCGCCTATCCGTTCAACGAGGCCAAGAACACCTCCCGTTACCGCTCCGCCCGCTACACGGAACTGGTCCGCGAGGCATGGACCGAGCCCCCGGCGGACCGGGCCGCCGCCCACGCCCAGTACGAGAAGATCTCCACGCTCCTGCTCGACGAGGCATTCCTCATCGACCTCGTCGTGCGCGGACAGATCCAGGTCTCCGCCGACCGGCTGCACGGGGTGACGCTGAACAAGTTCTCCTATCTCAACCTCGACGACGCGTACCTGGCCTGACATGCGCACCTATCTGATCCGACGGGTGCCGTCGGCCCTCCTCGTCCTGCTCCTCGCCTCCTTCCTCATCTTCACCGTGCTGCGGCTGGTCCCCGGCGACCCGGCCACAAGCCTGGCCGGCCCGGACGCCGACGCCGCCACCGTCGCCGCGATCCGGAACCGGCTCGGCCTCGACGCGCCGCTGCTCTCCCAGTACCTCCACTGGCTCGGCTCGCTGCTCACCGGCGACCTCGGCCCCTCGTACGCGATCGGCGGACAGACCGCCGACCTGATCCGCGACGGGCTCGGCGCGACCACCGAACTCACCCTGGCCGCCCTGCTGTTCGTCGTCGTCCTCGGTACGGCCTTCGGGGTGCTCGGCGCGACCGCCCGCAGCCGGTGGACCGGCGGGGCGGTACGGGCGGCCACCACGGCCGCGCTCGCCGTACCGCCGTTCGTCAGCGGGGTCCTGCTGGTGCTGCTGTTCGCCGTGGTGCTGGGGGTGCTGCCGCCGGGCGGACGCGTCGCGTTCCTCACCGCACCGGATCTCGCCGCCCAGTACCTGCTGCTGCCCGCGCTCTGCCTCGCCCTGCCCAGCGCCGCCGTCCTCGGCCGCGCCCTCCAGGACGGCATCGAACGCGGACTGGCCGAGGACCACATCCGCACCGCGCGGGCCGCCGGGATCGCGCCGCGCCGGCTCCTGTGGCGGCATACCCTGCCGAACGCGCTGCCCCCCGTCGTCACCCTGCTCGGCATGCAGACCGGGCACCTTCTGGGCGGCGCCGTCCTCGTCGAGGCGATCTTCGCCTGGCCCGGCCTCGGCCAGCTCGCCGAACAGGGCCTCCAGCGCCGGGACTACCCGGTCGTCCAGGACCTGCTGCTCCTCCTGGTCGCCGTCTTCGTCCTCGTCCAACTGCTCACCGATCTCGTCCACGCCTGGCTCGACCCCCGGATCAGGTGGGAGTAACGCCATGACCTCCACGACCGCCTCCACCGGACGCCCCGCGTCCCCGGCCTCCCGCCCGGCCTCCGGCCGCGCCCGCCACCCGTACCGCAGGGCGCTGTCCACCGCGCGCGCCCGCACCGGCCTCGTCCTCGTCGGCGCGGTGATCCTCGCCGGACTGCTGGCCCCGCTCCTGACCGGGCACGGGCCCACCGACCAGAGCGGCCGGAGCCTCGCGGGTCCCGGCACCCCCGGTCACCTCCTCGGCACCGACGACCTGGGCCGGGACCTGCTCAGCCGGATCCTCTTCGGCATCCGCGCCGACCTGGGGATCATCGCGCTCGCCGTACCGCTCGGCGCCGCCCTCGGCTGCCTCCTCGCCCTCGCCGCCGCCACCCACCCGGCCGTCGACACCGCCGTCCAACGGGTCTTCGACCTGCTCCTCGCCTTCCCCGGGCTGATCCTGGCCCTCGCCGTCACCGCGATCCTCGGCCCGGGGCGCGTGCCCGTCGTCCTGGTCATCGCGCTGGCCGAGATCCCGGTCTTCGGCCGGCTGCTGCGGACCGGGATCCTCGCCCAGCGCGAACGGGAGTACGTCACCGCCGCCCGCGTCGGCGGCACGCCGGCCCGCCGGGTGCTCGTCCGGCACATCCTGCCCAACGCCGTGGACCCGCTCGTCGTCCAGATCGCCGTCTCGCTGACCGTCGCCGTCTTCATCGAGGGCGCGATGAGCTTCCTCGGCGTCGGCGTGCGTCCCCCGGAACCCACCCTGGGCTCCGTGCTCAGCCAGTCCATGCCCTATCTCGCCCAGGCGCCCCACTTCGCCGCCGGACCCCTGATCACCGTGACCGCCCTCGTCCTCGGACTCTCGCTCGTCGCCGAGGCGCTCAACCGGGAGATACGCCGATGACCGCGCACCCCCTCCTCCGGGTCCACGACCTCGGTGTCGACTTCACCGCCCCGGACGGCTCCCCGCTGCCGGCCGTACGCGGAGTCTCCTTCACCCTGGACCGGGGCGAGACCCTGGCCGTCGTCGGCGAGTCCGGGTCCGGGAAGTCCACCACCGCCCTCGCCCTCAACCGCATGCTCCCCGGCACCGGCCGCATCACCACCGGCACCGTGCACCTGGACGGCCAGGACCTCACTGCCGCTACCGAAGCGGAGCTGCGCGCCGTGCGCGGCGCCCGCATCGGCATGGTCTTCCAGGACCCCATGACCGCCCTCAACCCCGTCCTGACCGCCGGCGCCCACATCGAGGAGGTGCTGCGCGCCCACGGCCACCACGACCGGGCCGCCCGCCGCGCCCGCGCCCTCGACCTGCTCGGCCGGGTCGGCATCCCCGAACTCCGCCGGCGCGCCGCCGACCACCCGCACCAGTTCTCCGGCGGACAGCGCCAGCGCATCCTCATCGCCATGGCCCTCGCCGGGGAACCCGACATCCTCCTCGCCGACGAACCGACCACCGCGCTCGACGCCACCGTCCAGGACCAGATCCTCACCCTGCTCGCCGACCTCAATCGCGAGACCGGCACCGCGCTCGTCCTCATCACGCACAACATGGGCGTCGTCGCCCGCTCCTGCGCCCGCGTCCTCGTCATGTACGGCGGCACGGTCGTCGAGGACGGCCCCACCGCCCAGGTCCTCACCCGCCCCCGCCACCCGTACACCGCGGGACTCCTCGCCGCCGTGCCCCGCCTCTCCACCCCGTCCGGGACCCGGCTCACCGGCATTCCGGGCAGCCCGCCCGACCTCGCGCTCCTCGGACCCGGCTGCGCCTTCGCGGAACGCTGCGTCCTCGTGGAGGACCGCTGCCGCACCGCGGCGCCCCCGCTCGCCCCGGCCGGCGACGGGGTGGGCGTCGCCTGCCTGCCCGCCGCCGGGCGCACCGAACCCCTGCCCGCCCCGGCCCCGCCCGCGCGGCTCCACCGGCCCGCGCCCGGAGCCGTCGTCCTGGAGGCCGAGGGGCTGCGCAAGACCTACCGGGGACGCGGTCTGCGCAAGGCCCCGGCCCCCGCGCTCGACGGCGTCTCCCTCACGCTCGCGGCGGGGGAGACCCTGGGCATCGTCGGGGAGTCCGGCTCGGGGAAGTCCACCCTGGCCCGGATCCTCGCCCACGCCCACCGCGCGGACGCCGGCACGCTGCGGCTGCGCGGCGAGGACATCACCCGGCCGTCGCGCAGCGCCCTGCACGCGGTGCGCCGCCAGGTCCAGATGGTGTTCCAGGACCCCTACGCCTCGCTGAACCCCCGGATGACGGTCGGGGAGATCGTGGCGGAGCCCCTGATCGCCTTCGGCCTCGGCGACCGCGCGACCCGGGCCGCACGCGTCGCGGACCTGCTGCGCCGGGCCGGGCTCGACCCGGACGCCGCCGGCCGGTATCCGCGCGCCTTCTCCGGCGGACAGCGCCAGCGCGTCGGGATCGCCCGCGCCCTGGCCCCCGAACCCTCGGTCCTGATCTGCGACGAACCGGTCTCCGCCCTCGACGTGTCCGTCCAGGCCCAGATCGTCGGACTGCTCACGGACCTCCAGCGCGATCTGGGGCTCGCCCTGGTCTTCATCGCCCACGACCTCGCCGTCGTCCGTCAGGTGAGCCACCGCATCGCGGTCATGCACCGGGGCCGGATCGTGGAGACGGGACCCGCCGACGCGATCTGCGACCACCCCCGGGACCCGTACACCCGGACCCTTCTCGCGGCGGCCCCGGACCCCGCACCGGTCCCGGCCCGCGAGCGCGCGGCGGACCGCAGGACCGGGGTGCCGGCCTGACGACGAGGTCCGGCCCGGCCCCGCGTCGCCCGAATGGCGGGTGGCCCCGGGCCGGGCTACCGTCGGGGGAGTGAACGATCGCGTTCACCGACGGCCCGAGCGCCACACACTCCCATGACGGGTTCCCACGCCACATCCGCGCACGCCGCCCGGTCCCCGAAAGCGGGGCACGGCAGCGGGATCGCGCTACTCGTCATCTGCTCGTGCCAGTTGATGGTGGTCCTCGACATCACCATCGTGAACATCGCCCTCCCGCACATCCAGACCGCCCTGGGCTTCTCCACGGAGAACCTGTCCTGGGTGGTCAACGCGTACACGCTGACGTTCGGCGGACTGCTCCTGCTGGGCGGCCGGCTGGGCGACATCCTGGGGCGGCGCCGGGTCTTCATGTTCGGCGTCGCGCTCTTCGTGCTCGCCTCGCTGCTCGGCGGGCTCTCCCAGGAGTCCTGGCAACTGCTCGCCGCCCGCGCCCTCCAGGGCGTCGGCGGCGCCATCGCCTCGCCCACGGCCCTGTCGCTGATCACCACGACCTTCCGCGAAGGCCCGGAACGCAACAGGGCGTTCGGGGTGTTCGCCGCCGTCTCGGCGGGCGGCAGCGCCATCGGCCTGCTCGCGGGCGGGGTGCTGGTGGAATGGCTCGACTGGCGGTGGATCTTCTTCGTCAACGTGCCCATCGGCATCCTCATCGTCCTCGCCACGCGCCGCTACATCCGGGAATCGGAACGCCACCCCGGACACTTCGACCTCATCGGCGCCCTCACGGCCACGGTCGGCATGGTCGCGCTGGTCTACGGCTTCATCCGCGCCTCCGAGGAGGGCTGGAGCGACACCCTCACCCTCGTCGCCTTCGCCGCGGCCGTGGTCCTGCTCGTCTCGTTCGTCGTGATCGAGAGCCGGTCCCGGCAGCCGATCACCCCGCTGTGGATGTTCCGCGACCGCAACCGCGCCGGCACGTACGGCATGATGCTCAGCCTGGCCGCCGCGATGTTCGGGATGTTCTTCTTCCTCACCCTGTTCGTGCAGAACATCCTCGGCTTCAGCCCGCTGCGCACCGGGCTCGCCTTCCTGCCCGTCAGCGTCGTCGTCGCGATCGGCGCCGGCTTCGCCTCCCGGCTGCTGCCGAAGTTCGGCCCGAAACCCTTCATGGTGACGGGCGCGATCCTCGCCGCCGCGGGGCTGGGGTGGCTGACGCAGACCGATGTGCACAGTACGTACGCGGGCAGCCTGCTGGGACCGGTGCTGGTCTTCGGCCTCGGCATGGGCCTCCAGTTCGTGTCGCTGACCCTCATGGCCGTCTCCGGGGTGCAGCCCAAGGAGGCGGGGGCGGCGTCCGGCATCCTCAACACCACCCAGCAGGTCGGCGGATCGCTCGGCCTCTCCATCCTGGTCACCGTCTTCGGTACGGCCAGCCGCAACGAGGCCCACGACCAGGTCCCGAAGTTCCTCGCCCAGGCGAACCCCGCCGAGATCGCGCAGTTCCGCCGCACCGGCCAGCTGCCGCCGCCCTGGGGCGACCAGGTCCTCGCCACCGGGGTCTCCCGGGCCTTCATCGTCGCCGCGCTCTTCGCCCTGGCCGCCGCGCTCATCGCCCTGCTCGTCATCCAGGTGCGCCCCTCCGACCTGGCCCGGCTGCGCGGCGGGGCGGCGATGCCCGGCGCCGACACGTCCGCCGAGATCCCGGCGACCGGAGCGACCGGAACACATGGCACCACGGGCGACGGCCCCGGCCCGGGGAGCCCCGACCCCGGCGGAGGACAGCGGGACGGTCCCGGCGGCTGACAGCGGGCCGCCCGCCCCCGGCCCGCCCCGGGGCGGGGGCGAGGCCCGTCCCGGGGCGGGCCCAGCCCCTGACGTTCAGCCCTTGACCGTGAAGCCGGCCCGCAGCAGTGCCGACTCGCGCGACGAGGGCCCGACGAGCAGCTCGAACGCGCCCGGCTCCACGATCCGGCGGCCCTCGGCGTCCACCAGGGTGCACGCGGAGACCGGCAGTTCGAGGTCGACCACACGCGACTCGCCCGGCTCCAGCGCCACCTGGCGGTACGCCTTGAGCTCCTTCTCGGCCCAGGTCACGGAGGTGACGGTGTCGCTCACGTACACCTGCACCGTCTCCAGCGCCGGGCGCCCGCCCGTGTTCGCGACCGTGACGCGCGCCCGCAGCGTGTCGGCCGCGCCCACCACCTCGGTCAGCACCTCCAGATCGGAATACGCCACCGTGGTGTAGCTCAGGCCCTCGCCGAAGACGAACGCCGGGCGCTGCGTCAGATCGGCGTAGCGGGTGCCGTGCTGGCCGCGCACCTGGTTGTAGTACGTCGGCTGCTGGCCGGAGTGGCGGGCGAAGGAGAGCGGCAGCCGGCCGGTCGGCTCCACGAGTCCGAGCGCGAGTTCGGCGACGGCGCGACCGCCGAGCATGCCCGGGTTGAAGGCGTGCACGATCGCCGCCGCGCGGTGCGCGGACGGCGGCAGGACCAGGGGCTTGGAGCTGATGACCACGACGACGAGCGGCGTACCGGTCTCGACCAGCGCGTCCAGCAGCGCGATCTGGCCGCCGATCAGTTCGAGCGTCGCCGTCGAGCGGCCCTCGCCGATCAGCTCGATACGGTCGCCCACCACCGCGACGGCGTAGTCCGCCGCCTCGGCCGCCGCCACGGCCTCCGCGATCATCGCCGCGTCCGGCTCCGCCGGGACGACGATCTCCGGGCGGGGCTGCCCGTCGGGGAAGAACGCGCCCTCCGGGTCCGGACCCACGGTCAGGATGTCGGCGCCCCGGGCGTGCGTCACGGTCCAGCCGTCCGGCACGTGCGCGCGGAACCCGTCCAGCACCGTGCGGATCATCCCGCGCGGCTGGCCCTCGGGCAGCCAGTCCGCCTGGCCGGACGAGCCCGCCCAGTCGCCGAGCTGCGTCTGCGCGTCGTCGGCGTTCGGCCCGATGACGGCGACCGTACGGGGAGCGCTCCCGCCCTCCGCGACGGCGCGCCCGTCCGGACCGGCCGTCAGTCCGCCGGCCAGCGGCAGCGTGCCGTCGTTCGTCAGCAGGACCAGGGAGCGGCGTGCCGCCTCCAGGTTCAGCGCGGCGTGCTCACCGCTGCCGATGACCGCCGCCTGCCGCTCCCGGTCGGGGTAACGCGGGTTCTCGAACAGCC
The DNA here is from genome assembly GCF_053597115.1 of Streptomyces sp. NPDC001515. Taxonomy (NCBI): domain Bacteria; kingdom Bacillati; phylum Actinomycetota; class Actinomycetes; order Kitasatosporales; family Streptomycetaceae; genus Streptomyces; species Streptomyces sp. NPDC001515. Next base: position 41,421 of record NZ_JBSFHN010000007.1, on the reverse strand, counting down.
CCAGTTCGAACTTGAGGGTGAGGATGCGCCGGACGGCGGCGTCGATGTCCGCCTCGTCGAGCGCGCCGGCGGCGACGGCCTCCTGCGCCCCCTCGAAGAAGGCGGGCGTCGTCATCACCATGTCGTTGCCGGCCCGGACCGCGGCGGCGGCGGCCTGCGTGTGGTCGGCGTACACCCGCTGCTCCCACACCATGCGGCCGACGTTGTCCCAGTCCGTCACCAGCGTGCCGGTGTAGCCCCACTCACCGCGCAGCACCTCGCCCAGCAGCCAGTCGTTGACCGTGATCGGGACGCCGTCCATCGACTGGTAGCCGAGCATGAAGGTGCGGCAGCCCTCGCGGGCGACCCGCTCGAACGGCGGCAGGAACCAGGAGCGCAGCTTGCGGCGGGAGATGTCCGCCTCGCTGGCGTCCCGGCCGCCCTGGGTCTCCGAGTACCCGGCGAAGTGCTTGGCGCAGGCCAGGATCGCCGTCGGGTCGTCGAGGCCGTCGCCCTGGTAGCCGCGCACCATCGCCGACGCCAGCTCGCCGATCAGGAACGGGTCCTCGCCGAACGTCTCGCTCACCCGGCCCCAGCGCAGATCGCGGGTGATGCACAGCACCGGCGAGAACGTCCAGTGGACCCCGGTCGCCGCGACCTCGACGGCCGTCGCCCGCGCGATGCGCTCCACGAGCGCCGGGTCCCAGCTCGCCGCCATGCCCAGCTGGGTGGGGTAGATGGTGGCGCCCTCCCAGAAGGAGTGGCCGTGGATGCAGTCCTCGGCCACCAGCAGGGGGATCCGCAGCCGGGTGCGCTCGGTGAGGGCGGCCGCCTCCAGGACCCGGTCGGGGGAGGCGTGGAGGATCGATCCCGCGTGCAGGTCCTCGATGAGGTGCCGGACCCCGTCCTTCGCGTTCAGCTGGAGCATCTGACCGACCTTCTCGGGCAGGGTCATCCGGCCGACGAGGTCGGCGACGCGCTCCGGCACGGACAGCGCGGGGTCGAGATACGGCAGGGAGGAGCCCACAGGAGTTCCCTTCAGAGGTCGGCGGGACGGCACGGCGCGGCATCGGCCGCGGGCCCTACCGTACGCTGAATCCCGACCGGGTGGTAAGTATGTGAGGATGCGGCCGGACGCAGACGGCGTCCGACACGACCGGGGAGGCCGGCGAGTGACGGGTGAGGCGCGTCGCGGCTATGCGAAGGGCCGCGCCAAGCGGGTGGAGATCCTGGACCAGGCCATGGCCCTGTTCGGCGAGTCCGGGTACCGGGGAACCTCGCTCCGGGTCATCGCCAACCGCTGCGGGATCTCCCACCCCGGGCTGCTGCACCACTTCCCCACGAAGGGCTCCCTGCTCCTCGCCGTGCTCGAACACCGCGACGAGATCGACGGCACGTGGCTCGCCGACGGGGACCCCCGGGGCGTGGACCGGCTGCGCCGGATGATCGGCCTCGCGGCCCTCAACTCCGAACGCCGCGGCATCGTCGAGCTGTACTCCGTGCTCGCCGCCGAGGCCACGTCCGCCGACCACCCCGCCCACGCCTACTTCGTCGAGCGCTACCGCGACTCCGTCCACGGCACCGGGGTCTCCTACGCAGAGGCCCGCGACGAGGGCGCCCTCCGGGAGGGCATCGACCCCGCCGAGGCCGGTCAACAGCTGATCGCCCTCATGGACGGCCTCCAGACCCAGTGGCTCCTCAGTGACGGCGCGACCGACATGGCGGGGGTGCTGCGCGCGCATGTGCAGGCGCAGTTGACGGTACGGCTCTGAGCTTCGGGGGAGGCGTGGTGAAGCCCCTCCACCGTCGTCGCCCGATGCCCCGTACCCCGGCGGGCGGGTCGGAGTGAGGTATTCCGTTTGAGGAGAGGCGGGTGGGCGGCTCCTCGGCCCTTTACGGCCTTGTCATGTGCCGGTAACTTCCGTGCTGCAAGAGATTGCAGCAACATTCCGATTGCACTTCCAGTCGGAATGCCCCCCTTCGCACGGACCTTGAGGCGCGTCAGGGTTTCCGGCGGGAGGCGCGGTTCCCCGATTCCCGCGCCCCGGACGCCACGGCTTCGTCGTCGCCGTGGCCCTGCCCTGGAGACACCGATGAGACGCACCCCTCACAGGCTGCCGAGACGCCCCCTGGCGGCAGCCACGGCCGCGGTGGCCGTCCTTGCCCTGTTCACCGCCGTGCCCGAGTCGCCGGAGCTCGACGCGCGGACCGTCGCCGCCGCCGAGAACTCCGCGACCGTCTTCTACTACACGAAGACCCGGAACTGGTCCGCGTACAAGCTGCACTACGCCCCCGACGGCGGCTCCTGGACCACGGTCCCCGGTGTGGCGATGGAGGCCGCCTGCACGGACTGGGTCAAGAAGACCGTGCCGCTCGGCGCCGCCGAAGGGCTTCAGGCGACCTTCAACAACGGCTCGGGCGTCTGGGACAACAACAACGGCAAGAACTACGCGCTGGGGACCGGCGTCCTCACCGTCAAGGACGGGGTGGTGGCGCACAGCGACCCGTGCGCGGACGGCACCGGTCCCGACCCGAGCCCCAGTCCCACGGACGACGCCCACACCGCCTCGGTGTACTACTCGACGGCCACGGTCGGCTGGACCACCACGAACCTCCACTACCAGCCGGCCGGCGGCTCCTGGACCGCCGTGCCCGGCGTCGGCATGGAACCGGCCTGCACGGGCTGGGTCAGGAAGACCGTCGACCTCGGCGCCGCGACCTCCATGAAGGCCGCCTTCAACAATGGCAACGGCGTCTGGGACAACAACAACGGCGGCGACTACACCATCCCCGCCGGCCGGAGCACGGTGAAGGACCGCACGGTGGTCAAGGACGCCGCCGACCCCTGCGTCGCCGAACCGCCGGACACCGAGGCGCCCACCGCTCCCACCGCCGTGAGCGCCAAGGCCGACGGCATCGCGGTCGTCCTGACCTGGGAACCGGCCAAGGACAACACGAAGGTGACCGGATACCAGGTCACCCGGACCGGCGGGACGAAGGGCACCGTCGTCACCGACGTCACCTCCACCGTGCTCTCCGAGTCGAACCTGGAGGAGAACACCACCTATACGTACACCGTCAGGGCGGTCGACGCGGCCGGCAACACCTCCGCCGCCTCCGCCCCCGCCACGGCGACCACGGGGCAGAAGCCCCCGGCCGCGGCCCAGGGCAAGCCGCTCGGGGGCGACCCGCGCAAGGACCCGATCTACTTCGTCCTCACCGCCCGCTTCAACGACGGCGACACGAGCAACAACCGCGGCGGCAGCCAGGACGTGAAGTCCGGCAACGCGGCCAACAACGACCCCATGTTCCGCGGCGACTTCAAGGGGCTCGTCAAGAAGCTCGACTACGTCAAGGCGCTCGGCTTCTCGGCCATCTGGATCACCCCGGTCGTCCTCAACCGCTCCGACTACGACTACCACGGCTACCACGGCTACGACTTCTACAAGGTCGATCCCCGGCTGGAGTCCGCCGGGGCCTCGTACCAGGACCTCATCAACGCCGCCCACGCCAAGGGCATCAAGATCTACCAGGACGTCGTCTACAACCACTCCTCGCGCTGGGGCGCCAAGGGCCTCTACACCCCCACCGTCTACGGCGTCCGTGACGCGCAGTGGAGCTGGTACTACGACGAGAAGAACGAGGGCTTCGAGTACGACGGACTGACCGTCGACCCCAAGAGCGGCAAGTCCTACTACAACGGCGACCTGTGGTCCACCGCGGAGCCCACCGGCAACACCTGTCTCAACTGGGGCAAGCCGACCGGCGGCAAGTCCGCCGAGGGCTACACCATCTACAACTGCCAGTGGCCCAACCCGACCTCGGGCATGTTCCCGAAGGCGTACTACCACACCTGCTGGCTCGGCAACTGGGAGGGCGAGGACTCCCGTTCCTGCTGGCTCCACGAGGATCTGGCCGACTTCAACACCGAGTCCGCGCCCGTCCAGAACTACCTGATCGGCGCGTACGACAAGTACATCGACATGGGCGTCGACGGCTTCCGCGTCGACACGGCCGTGCACATCCCGCGCACCACCTGGAACCGCCGCTTCCTGCCCGCGATCCAGGAACGCGTGACCCAGCGGTTCGGCGCCGACGCGGCCCGGGACTTCCTCGTCTTCGGCGAGGTCGGCGCCTTCGTCAACGACAAGTGGAACCGCGGCTCGGTCAACCACTCCGCGCAGTTCTTCACCTGGAAGGAGCGCAAGGAGTACGACGCCGACGACGCCAAGGCCGCCCTCCAGATGTACGACTACGAGGAGCAGCTCGGCACCGGCGCCCAGCCGACGTCCACCAACGCCTTCCTGGACGGCAACAGCTACCACACCCCCGACCACAGCCGGTTCTCCGGCATGAACATCATCGACATGCGCATGCACATGAACTTCGGTGACGCCAACAACGCCTACAACAACGGCAAGGACTCGGACGACTCCACCAACGACGCCACCTACAACGTCGTCTACGTCGACAGCCACGACTACGGCCCCAACAAGAGCGGCGAACGCTACGCGGGCGGCACCGACGCCTGGGCCGAGAACATGGCCCTGATGTGGACCTTCCGCGGCATCCCGACCCTCTACTACGGATCGGAGATCGAGTTCCAGGCCGGCAAGAAGATCGACTGCGGCCCCTCCTGCCCGCTGGCCACCACCGGCCGCGCCTACTACGGCGACCACCTGGCGGGCGAGGTCACGGCCTCCGACTTCTCCAAGGTCGGCTCCGCCACCGGAGAGGTCGCCACGACCCTCTCCAAGCCCCTGGTCAAGCACGTCCAGCGGCTCAACGAGATCCGCCGGGCCGTCCCCGCGCTCCAGATGGGCCAGTACTCCACCGAGGGCATCACCGGCCAGATGGCGTTCAAACGCCGCTACACCAGCGGGACGACCGACAGCTTCGCGCTCGTCACCGTCACCGGCGGCGCCTCCTACACCGGCATCCCCAACGGCACCTACAAGGACGCCGTCACCGGGGACACGCGGGTCGTCACCGACGGAAAGCTCACCGTCGCCGCCCCCGGCAAGGGCAACCTGCGCGTCTACGTACTGAACGGCCCCGGGAAGATCGGGACGGCGGGCCCCTACCTCAAGTAACCCCCCCCACGGCCGAGCGCCCCGGCGGACCGGAACTCTCCGGCCCGCCGGGGCGCTCGCGCGCGACCGCAGCGATTACGCCCCGGCCTCCGCCGCCAGCAGTGCCTCCCGGCCGATCAGCGCGGTGGACCCGGGCGCCGTGCACGCGAAGGCGCCCGCCACCGCGCCCAGCCGCGCCGACCCCAGGGCGTCCCGGCCGTTCAGCCGCCCGTACAGGAAACCGGTGACGAACGCGTCACCCGCCCCGTTGCTGTCCACCACCGGGGCCGGCGGCACCGTCGCCGGCACGTGCACCGGATCGGGCCCGCCCTCCCGGGTGAGGACATAGGACCCCTCCGCCCCCGCCGTGGCCACGACCGTGGAGGCCCGTCCCTCGGCCAGGATCTCCCGCATCACCGCCGCCGTGCGCGCGCCCGTCGCCGCCGCGCTGAAGAACACCAGGTCCGAGCGGAGCGCGAACTCCCGCTGGTGCTCGGCCCGTCCGTCCCAGTCGTGCAGATCCGTGGAGACCGGGATGGACAGTGCCTCGATGTCGTCGTACAGGAACCGCGTGAAGTTCATGATCGACAGATGGACGTGGCGGGCCCGCCGCAGCCGGGGGAGGTAGAACTCCCGGGGCATCCGCAGATCCTCCGGATCGCGGGCGTCGTAGAACGACATCCGCCGCCCCGTCGCGTCCACCAGATTCACCGCCCGCCGGGTCCCGGCCGCCGAGACGAGCGGATGGAACTCCACCCCGCCCCCGGCCAGCCGCTCCCGCACCAGCGCCCCGGTCCAGTCGTCGCCGATGCAGTCGAGCAGGGCCGTGTCCAGCCCCAGCGCGCGGGCGCCGAGCGCCACATTGCCCCCGGTGTGACCCGGCCACTCCTCGATGGGGCCGACCATCACCGAATCGGCGAGCGGGACCGGCAGGGCATCGACGCGGACGATCGTGTCCACCCCGCTGCCGCCGACCACCAAGACGTCGTATTCCGTTTGTTGTTGGACCACCGTGCCGCCTTTCCGTACCCGCCGCCGCCAGTATCGCCGACGGGCGGCACGGTGATCACGCCGCCTCCGGCGCGGGCCGCCGCACGGGGCCCGCCCCGCGAGCCGTCCACCCCGCCCGGCACGCGGGGCCGCCCTCCGCACCGGCCGCGCTCCTCGCGCGCCCCGGAGCCCCGCTGACTATGCTCGCGACCGGGGGCCGACGACCGGAACCGTGGAGGCACCCCATGCTGCCGTTGCCCGAAGCCCGCGACATCCCGCCGCGCATCGCCACCGGAGCGTTCATCGTCAACTCCGGCCTCGGCAAGCTCAAGGCCGACGCGAAGACCGCCCAGGGGCTCCACGGAATGGCCCGCACGGCCTACCCGTTCCTGGAGAAGATCCCCCCGGAGCGCTTCACCCGCCTGCTCGCCTGGTCCGAGATCGCCGTCGGCGGCAGCCTGCTCATGCCCTTCGTGCCGACCCGGCTCGCCGGGCTCGCCCTGACCGGGTTCTCCGGCGGACTGCTGGGCCTGTACCTCCGGGTCCCCGGCATGCGCGAGAGCGGCAGCCTGCGCCCCACCCAGGCCGGCACGGCCCTGGCCAAGGACTCCTGGATGCTCGGCATCGGCCTGGGCTTCCTCGGCGCGGGCGCGCGCCGGCCGGCGGCCCGCCGCTGCCACCGGCACCGCGGCTGCCGGCACCACTGACACCCGCACCGCCGACGCCCGCACCGGACCCCGGTCCGGTGCGCCTCACTCCCGTACGCGCGCCATCAGCAGCGCCACGTCGTCGGGGCCCACCGGATCGCGCAGCGCCGCCAGCAGGCGGTCGCAGGACACCTCCAGCGAGGGGTCGGGGTCGCTCAGCAGCCCCAGCAGCGTCGCCAGCCGGCTGTCGATGTCGTCGTCGCGGGTCTCGACCAGACCGTCCGTGTACAGCACGAGCCGGTCGCCGGGGCCCAGCGCCACCGTCACATCGCTGAACTCCACCCCGCCCACGCCCAGCGGCGCCCCGGCCGGCAGCGTGAGCAGCCGGGGCGGGCCGCCGCGCGGGATCAGCACCGGCGGGAGATGACCGGCCGTGCCCAGCCGGCAGGTGTTCGTCCCCGGGTCGTACACGGCGTAGACACAGGTCGCGAAGCCCGGGTCCAGGTCCGCCGTGATCTCGTCCAGATGACCCAGCACCTCGGCGGGCGGCAGGCTCAGCCGGGACAGCGTCTGCGTGGCGGTGCGCAGCCGTCCCATCGTGGTCGCCGCGTGGATCCCGCTGCCCATCACATCGCCCACCACCAGGGCCGTGCGGTCGTCCCGCAGCCCGATGACGTCGAACCAGTCCCCGCCGACCTCGTACCGCGAGGCGGCGGGCTGGTAGCGGGAGGCGACGTCCATGCCCACCGGATCGTGATGGTGGCGGGGCAGCATGCTGCGCTGGAGGGTCAGCGCGGTCTCCTGCTGCCGGCGGTACAGCCGCGCGTTGTCGATGCTGACCGCCGCCCGCGCGGCCAGTTCCGTGGCCAGCACCTCGTCGTCCTCGCTGAAGGGCAGCGGATTGTCCGTCCGGAGGAAGTCGATCACGCCCAGCACCTCGCCCCGGGCGATCAGCGGTACGGCCAGATAGGAGTGCGCGCCCGCATCCGCCAGCACCCGCGCGGACTGATCGTCGGTGGCGATGCGGGAGAGCAGCGCGGCGTCGAGACGCGGCACCCGCACCGGCCGCCCGGTGCGCACGCACCGGGTGCCCAGCCGTTCCTCGGCGTACCGGACGGTGACCCCGGGCGGATCCGCCGCGTGCACGGCCGGGGTGGGGCGGGCGGAGACGACGGCCAGCGGGCGGACGTAGAGGGGGCCCTCCTCCTCCACGGGGCGGCCCTTCAGCACGCGCTCCAGGACATCGACCGCGGCGAGGTCCGCGAGGACGGGGACGGTGACCTGGGCCAGCTCCCTGGCCGTGCGCTCCAGCTCCAGCGTCGTCCCGATGCGCACCGAGGCGTCCGCGATCAGCGCCAGCCGGCGGCGGGCCCGCTCCGCCTCGGCGGCGGCCCGGTCGCGGTCGGTCACGTCGATCACCGAGACGGCCACGCCGAGGACCCGCCCGCCGGAGTCCTCCAGCCGGTACAGCGACACCGACCAGGCCCGTTCCGTGTCGGGATCGGCCGCCGTCCGGCCCGTCACCTCGCGGGCCACCCGCGGCACCCCCGTCGTCAGGACCTCCCGCAGCTCCGATTCGACGGCCTCGGGGTCCAGGAACGGCAGGGCCTCGTCCACCCGGCGGCCCAGCAGCGCGGTCGCGTCCAGCCCGCTCATCCCCTCCAGCGCGGGATTGGCGGCCAGACACCGCAGATCGCGGCCGAGGACCGCCAGCCCGATCGGCGACTGCTCGACGAGCCGGACGAAGAGCGCGAGATCGCGCTCGATCTGCTGGAGGGTGTCCGCGTCGGCGGCCAGCCCCAGCGCGACATAGCCGCCCCGGTCGTTCTGCAGCCGCATGTTGCGGAACTCCAGCAGCCGCGACGAGCCGTCCTTGTGGCGGACGGGGAAGACTCCCGCCCAGACCTCGCCGCTGTTCATCACCTGCGAGAACAGCGTCAGCACCAGCTCGAAGTGCGTCTCGTCCACCAGGATCCTGGCGGCGTACCGGCCCAGTGCCTCCTGCGCCGTGTAGCCGAACAACTGCTCCGCGCGCGGGCTCCAGAGCACGATGCGGCCCTGCGGATCCAGCGCCAGCGCCGCCACGCCGAGAACGTCCAGCAGACCGTCGTCGGGGGAGCGGCGCAGACCCTCGCGGCGCACCGTGCCCCAGCCCGTCCGGATGTCCTCAGTGCCGCCCACGGCCCGATCCTTCCCATCCCGCCACCCCGCCGCCCGGACACACGTCCGCCTCCCTCCATGGTCGCCCCGAAGCGGTCCGGTCCGCAGCTCCGGGGGAGCCGGTCCGGGCTGTTTCGCACCGGGGGCGGCGCGCGCTGTCCGGAATCCGGGGCTTCCGGAAGCGGCGGGAACCGGAACCGTCACGATCGTTGACAGGTGCACGGGCACCCGTCAGTCTCCTGGGAGAGCGCTCTCCCATCCGGTTCGGGACACCGGTCCCCCACTCCTCTGCCAGGAGAGAATGTGCACAGAGCCAGCACAGCGCTGCCCGCGCGACCGCGTTCGGGCACGCTGCTCATCACCCTTCTCGCCCTTCTGGCGTCGTCGCTCGTGCTGCTGACGTCACCCCCCGCCCACGCCGCCGAGACCCTGCTCTCCCAGGGCAGGCCCGCCACCGACTCGTCCCACGAGGGCGCCGGACTCACCGCCGCGGCCGCGGTGGACGGCGACCCCGGCACCCGCTGGGCCAGCGCGTGGAGCGATCCGCAGTGGATCCAGGTGGACCTGGGCGCCACCGCCGACCTCGCCCGTGTGGTGCTGTCCTGGGAGTCCGCCTACGGCAGGGCGTACGCGATCCAGGCGTCCGACAACGGCTCCGACTGGCGCACCCTGAAGACCGTCACCGACGGCGACGGCGGCACCGACGATCTGGCGGTCACCGGCTCGGGCCGGTACGTCCGGATGTACGGCACCGCCCGCTCCGGCGGATACGGCTACTCCCTCTGGGAATTCCAGGTGTACGGCACCTCCGGCTCCACGCCCCCGGCGACCGGCGGAGCCGTCCGCGTCACCGGTTCGCAGGGCGACTGGCAGCTGACCGTCGACGGAAAGCCGTACCAGGTCAAGGGGTTGACCTGGGGCCCGTCCGTCAACGACGCGGCGCGCTATCTGCCCGATCTGAGGTCGATGGGCGTCAACACCATCCGCACCTGGGGCACCGACGGCACCTCCAAGCCGCTGCTCGACGCGGCGGCGGCCAACGGCATCCGGGTGGTCAGCGGCTTCTGGCTCCAGCCGGGCGGCGGTCCGGGGAGCGGCGGCTGCGTCGACTACGTGACGGACGAGGCGTACAAGTCGTCGTCCCTGACCGAGTTCACCAAATGGGTCGACACGTACAAGAGCCACCCCGGCGTGCTGATGTGGAACGTCGGCAACGAGTCGGTGCTCGGACTGCAGAACTGCTACAGCGGCGACGCGCTGGAGAAGCAGCGCGACGCGTACACGACGTTCGTCAACGACGTGGCGAAGCGGATCCACGCCATCGATCCCGACCACCCCGTCACCTCGACCGACGCCTGGACGGGCGCCTGGCCGTACTACAAGCGCAACGCCCCCGACCTCGACCTCTACTCGGTCAACTCCTACGGGGACATCTGCGCGGTGCGCGGCACCTGGGAGGCCGGCGGCTACACCAAGCCGTATCTGATCACCGAGGGCGGGCCCGCCGGTGAGTGGGAGGTCCCCGACGACGCCAACGGAGTCCCCGACGAGCCCACCGACGTGCAGAAGGCCGAGGGATACACCAAGGCGTGGAACTGCGTCACCGGCCACCGGGGCGTCGCGCTCGGAGCCACCCTCTTCCACTACGGCACCGAACACGACTTCGGCGGCGTCTGGTTCAACCTCGTGCCCGACGGGAAGAAGCGGCTCTCGTACTACGCGCTGAAGAAGGCGTACGGCGGCAGCACCGCCGGGGACAACACCCCGCCGGTCATCACGAACATGACCGTCCAGAACGCGGGAGGCACCCCCGCCGGACGGGAGTTCACCGTCGGCGCCGACATCCGCGACCCGGACAACGACGCGCTGACGTACCGGGTCTATCTCAGCGGCAACTACGCCACCGGCGACAAGGCTCTGGTCGAGGCCGCCTGGCGGCCCACCGGCAACGGCACCTTCGCGGTGACGGCGCCCGAGCGGCTCGGGGTGTGGAAGGTCTACATCCAGGCCGAGGACGGCCACGGCAACGCCGGCATCGAGACCAAGTCCGTCAAGGTCGTGGTCCCGCCCGTCTCCGGCACCGATCTGGCGCGGGGCCGCCCCACCACGGCCACCTCCGAGCAGGCCGGCGGCAGCGGCTGCCCCTGCACGGCGGCGATGGCCACCGACGGGCGGCTCGACACCCGCTGGGCGAGCGACTGGAGCGATCCGCAGTCCCTCCAGGTCGACCTCGGTGAGCGCAGGTCCTTCCGCCACATCCAACTGGTCTGGGACCCGGCCTACGCCAAGGCGTACGAGGTGCTGGTCTCCGACGACGGCGCCAACTGGCGCTCGGTGTACACCACGACGAGCGGCAACGGCGACGCCGACGACCTGGACATCGCCCAGACCGCCCGCTATGTGAAGCTCCATCTCACCCAGCGCGGTACCGCCTGGGGCTACTCGCTCTGGCAGTTCGGAATCTACGCCTGAACGGCGGCGCCGGCGGGGGCTCTTCCCCGCCGGCGCCCTCCCCGCGTGTCGGTGTCCGGACCCGGAGCCGGAAGCGGCCAGGGTGAGGGAATGAATGTCGCAGACCTCCTCACCGAGGGATACAGCCGCATCCGGGAGACCGTGCACGGGGCCGTCGAGGGCCTCGGCCCCGACGACCTCGGCGCCCGCCTCGACGACGGCGCCAACTCGATCGCCTGGCTCGTCTGGCATCTCGCCCGGGTCCAGGACGACCACATCGCCGACGCCGCCGGCACCGAGCAGGTCTGGTTCACCGGCGACTGGGTCTCCCGCTTCCGCCTCCCCTTCGCCCACGACGCCACCGGCTACGGCCAGAGCAGCCACGAGGTCGACGCCCTCGGCTCGGCGTCCGAGGAACTGCTGCTCGGGTACTACGACGCCGTCCACGAACGGACCTCCGAGTTCCTGGAGGAGCTGAACGGCAGGGAGCTGGACCGGATCGTCGACGAGTCCTGGACACCGGCCGTCACCCTGGGCGTGCGGCTGGTCAGCGTCCTGTCGGACGACCTCCAGCACGCCGGCCAGGCGGCCTTCGTCCGGGGCTGTCTGGAACGCCGCCGGTCCGGCTGACCAGGGCCGAAAGCCCGTACGGCGGCGCCGGCCCGCCACCGGCGCGGTGCCCCGGTGCCGCGCGACGGCCCCGGCCCGGCCGGGCCGGGGCGTGCGCCGCCCCCGCAACGCCGAGGACGAGGGCCTCAAGGGTGCCTCGACACACCCCTGTTCGGCGGCGGGAGCCGCACGGTCCGTGGACGTCAGCCGGTACGAAAGGCGGCGTACGCCACCAGGGACAGCAGTTCCGCGAGCGGTTGCGGTGCGAGCGCGGCGCTCTCCAGGCAGGCCCGCGCGCTCTCCACCTGCCGCGCGGCCTCCGCCTCCGCCGCCTTGCGCCCCCCGGCCTCCTCGATCAGCCCGGCAGCCCGCCGGGCGGCCCCGTCGTCCAGCCGGGCCCCGCAGCGCAGCAGCGCGCCGAGCCTCCCGGCGGCGGCGCCGCCGTCCATGAGCGCGACGAGCACGGGGTACGTCTTCTTGCCCCGGCGCAGATCGCTGTGGACCGGTTTGCCCGTGACCGCCGGATCGCCCCAGATCCCGAGCACGTCGTCCACCACCTGGAACGCCACCCCGAGATGGCGCCCCGCCGCCGACAGCGCGTCGGTCCGCGACCGTCCGGCGCCCCCGAGCACCGCGCCGAGACCGGCGGCGCAGCCCAGCAGCGCACCTGTCTTCCGCTCGGCCATCAGCCGGTACTCGTCCGGCCGCACGGCATCGGGCCCGGTCCAGGGCCGCTCCTCGAAGAGCAGGTCGTCGGCCTGGCCGCGCACCAGGTCGTCCAGGGCCGCGGCCAGCAGCCGCACGGCCGCGGGGCCGGCGTCGCCCGGCGCTCGGGCCAGGATGCGCACGGCCAGCGCGAACAGCGCGTCCCCGGCGAGGACGGCCGGCCCCGTCCCGTACGCCTTCCACGCCGTCGCCCGCCGCCGGCGGGTCTCGTCGCCGTCCATGATGTCGTCGTGGAGCAGGGAGAAGGTGTGGATCAGCTCGACGGCGACCGCGCCGACAACCGCGTCCCCGGCGGGCGCGCCCACGGCCTCCGCGCCGAGCACGGCGAGCGCCTGCCGGACTCCCTTGCCCTGCCCGCCGCCGCTCCCGTCCCAGCCGAAGGAGTACGCGGTGATCTCCGCGTGCCACGGATGCAGTTCCCGCACTGCGCGGCGCAGGGACGGCCGGACGAGATCGCGGCAGCGGGCGAGGACCAGGGGCGCGTCGCCGTGGCGGACCGGGGACGGCGTCATCGGCCGGCCTCCGCCGGGGCGGCGCTCTCCCCGGCCGGCCGGACGTCCAGTTCGGCGTAGGCCCGGTCGACCATCTCCCGGGCGTTGAGCAGCCCGATCCGGTCCAGGGTGTCGCGCAGCCGGTCCAGATCGGCGGCGGTCCCGGCGCGGTCCCGGCCGAGCCGGGCGAGGCTCTTGACCAGCCCGAGCCGGGCGAGCGCCGTCCCGCGCGGCTCCCGCATCCCCCGGAACTCCTCCAGTGCCCCCGCGTACATGTCCCGGGCCTCCTCGTACCGCCCGGCGCGGTAGAGGACGTTGCCGCGCATCTTGTGGTTGTAGGCCAGTGCGCTGGACAGGGTCATCTCGCGGCAGACGGCCTCGGCCTCGGTCAGCAGGGCCAGCGCCCGGTCGGTGTCGCCGTCGCGGACGGAGAGGACGTCGGCCATGCCCCGCAGCGCCCAGGCGCGGCCCCGCCGGTCGTCGGCCTCGCCGGCGAGACGCGCCGCCTCCTCGAACATCTCCAGGGCGGTGTCGAAGGAGCCGGTGTTGCGGTGGATCTGGGCGATGCCCTCCAGGGCCCAGACGGTGTGGCGGGCCTCGCCCCTGGCCCGTGCCTCGGCGAGAAGCCGCTCGTGCAGGGCGGCGACCGTCGCGTAGTCGCCCTGGATGCGTCCGGTCTCCGCGAGCCCGGCGAGCGAGTAGCCGCGCGCGACGACGTCCCCGCCCTCCTTGCCGAGCCGGGCGGCCAGTTCCAGCAGCCGGAAGGCGAGGCGCAGCCGCCCGCACTGCCGGGCGAGGGTCCCGCCGCTCCACAGCGCCCACGCGCGGGCGCCCGTGTCGCCGGCCGTGCGCGCGGCCCGGTAGCTGGCCTTCCAGGCCCGGTCCGCCTCGTCCACCTGGCCGAGCCTGCGGTGCGCCTCGGCGACCGCGAGCCCGGCGCGGGCCACCTCCTGTGCGGATCCGGCCCGTTCGGCCTCCGCCAGATGGCGTTGTCCCTCGGCCAGTACGTCGGTGAGCGAGGCGTTCACGGACATCCTGGTCAGGGCGCCCTGGTACTCGGGTGCCCGTGCTCTGCTCTGCATGGGGGGCCTTTCGCGCGCGACCGGGGCAGCGGAGGCCGTACTATGCGCTCCATGTATACACAGAGCGCATAGTGGCATGCGGTTCTGCCCCCGTGCGCTGAAGCGTGGGGTGGACGAAGATGACCGGGCGGGGGTGCCGCCCTGTTGTGGATCAAGACGGCGCACACGCGCCCAGGGTTGCCTCGCTCGGAAACGAAGTCCGGAACGATGTTCGGAACCGACTCCGGAACCGATTTCGGATCGGGTTCCGGATCGGGCTTCGCCCCGCCTGCCGGGGGTCGGGCGGGGCGAACGCCGGGCGTGTCCGGGGCGCCCGGAGGGGGCGAACTCGCCTGCGCGGGTCGGGAGTCGGTGTGCCGGGACGGGCTGCTTCAGCCGCCGGGCGCGGCCAGATGCGCGGTGAACCAGTCGCGGGCCAGTTCGGCGACCCGGTCCAGGGCGCCCGGCTCCTCGAAGAGATGGGTGGCGCCGGGGACGACCTTCAACCGGTTCTCGCAGCGCAGGTGGGCCTGGGCCCGTCGGTTCAGGTCCAGGACCTGGCCGTCGGCGCCGCCCACCACGAGCAGGGTGGGGGCCCGTACGTCCGCGAGGTGGGGCCCCGCGAGGTCGGGGCGTCCGCCCCGGGAGACCACGGCGCCGATCGCGGAACCGGGCGCGGCGGCGGCCCGCAGCGCGGCGGCCGCCCCGGTGCTCGCACCGAAGAGGCCCACGGAGGCGGGGGAGCGGCGCCGGACCCAGGCGACGGTGTCCACCAGCCGGCCGGCCAGGGTCCCGATGTCGAAGACGCGGGCGCGGTCCCCGTCCTCGTCGGGTGTCAGCAGGTCGAGGAGCAGGGTGCCGAGACCCGCCCGGTTCAGGGCCGCCGCGACGGCACGGTTGCGAGGGCTGTGCCGGCTGCTGCCCGAGCCGTGGGCGAACACCACGAGCGCGCGGTCGTCCCCGGCGCGTGTCAGCTCACCGGGGAGTGTGACGCCGCCGGCCTCCACCTCGACCTCGGCGGCGGTCTTCGCCGGGTCCGGGGGCGCCGGGGCCGTGGGCGCTGCCGCCCGTGCCAGCAGGGCCACGACCTCCTCGTCCGGGGTCTGCCCGAAGTCGCGGTACCACTCGCCGACGGCCGCGAACCCGGCCGGTTCCTCCAGGCAGACCAGTTCGTCGACCGCCTCGCGCAGCCGCCGCGCCGCCTCCGGTGCGGCCACCGGAACGGCCAGCACCACGCGCCGGGCGCCCGCGCCGCGTACGACCTCGCAGGCGGCGAGCGCCGTCGCGCCGGTCGCGACGCCGTCGTCCACCACCACGACCGTGCGCCCGGCCAGCGGGATGCGGGGCCGGTCGCCGCGGAACGCCCGTGCGCGGCGCAGCAGTTCGTCCTCCTCGGCCCGCTCGACCGCCGCCGACTGCGCCGGCGTTACGCCGGCCCGGCGCACGATGTCCTCGCTGATCACCCGGATCCCGCCCTCGCCGAGGGCGCCGAAGGCCACTTCCGGCCGGGAGGGGACGCCGAGCTTGCGCACGACGATCACATCGAGGGGGGCGCCGAGCGTCCGGGCGACCTCGAAGGCCACGGGCACGCCGCCGCGCGGCAGCCCCAGCACGACGGGCTCCTCGGCGGCGGCCGGGCGGAGGGCATCGGCGAGGCGCCGTCCCGCGTCTGCGCGGTCGGTGAAGAGCACGGGGCATCACCCCCACGGTCGGGGAGGCGGAGGCCGCCCGGACACCTGCCCTTCGAATGAACCCCACGGTCCGCCGCCCCGCAACCGCCGGCCGCCCCCGGCCCGCCCGTAACCGCACGCGCGGGGGCGCCGGGGCGGGGGATCAGCCCGCCGCGGCCTCCCGGCCGATCTGCTCGAAGCGCTCGCCCATGGCCGCGGCGAGCGCCTGGGCGGCCGACAGCGGGCGGACCATGACCTTCAGCGCGTCGATCTCGCCGGCCTCGTTCATGTGGAGGAAGTCGCAGCCGTTGATCTCGCGGTCGCCCACCCTGGCCACGAACTCCAGCGCGTGGTCGCGGCCGTCGGCGCTCGCCATCTCGCGCACGTAGCGCAGATCCGTGAAGACCTGGGAGACCGCGCGCAGAATCGCCGCCGTGAGCGGGCGGCCCGCGTACGGCGTGAACGCCACCGGGCTCGTGAAGACCACGTCCTCGGCCAGCATCGCCTCGATCGCCCCGAGGTCGTCCGCCTCGGCGGCCCTGCGGAAGGGGTGCATCTGCGCTCCCGTAGTCAATTAATTGAATAGGTGCGCATGAGATTAATCATGTCGCTGATAGCCTGTCCAGATGTCTCTGAAGTACGCGGTCCTGGCGGCGCTGCTGGAGGGCGAGGCCTCGGGCTACGACCTGGCGAAGGTCTTCGACGTCTCCGTGGCGAACTTCTGGTCGGCCACCCCGCAGCAGCTCTACCGCGAACTCGACCGGCTGGCGGAGGACGGGCTCATCGGCGCCCGCGTCGTCGAGCAGGAACGCAGGCCCAACAAGCGGGTCTTCACCCTCACCGGGGCCGGACGCGGCGAGCTGGCCGCCTTCACCTCCCGCGCGCCCCGCCCGACGGCCATCCGCGACGAACTCATGGTCATGACCCAGGCCCTGGACGGCGGGGACCCCGAGGCGGTCCGCGCCTCGATCGCGGAGCGCATGGAGTGGTCGCGCGCCAAACTCGCCCGCTACGACCGGCTGCGGGAGCGGCTGCTGGAGGGCCGCGACGAGGAGGCGTACCTGGCGGGGGCGGACCGTGTCGGCCCCTACCTCACGCTGATGCGCGGGCGCGCCTTCGAACAGGAGAACCTGCGCTGGGGCGAACGCGCCCTGGCGGTCCTGGAGCGCCGCGCGGCCGCGGACGCCGGAGCGGCCCGGGGCTGAGCCCCGGGCCGCCGTTCACCAGCCGATCGCGGCCAGTCCGCTCGCGATCCGCTCCCGGTCCCAGGCCGCGTCCGCGACCACCACCCGGTAGCGCCGGGCCAGCGTGGCGCCCGGTTCCAGCACGAGGGGGTCGTGGAACGCGAAGGAGGGTGCCACCGCGGCGAACGGGTCGTTGCGGACGAACCAGTGCGCGGGATGCTCCCCGCGAGCGCCCGTGTGGTCGTTCTCCGGGGCGTGCGCGAACACCAGCGTCGCGTGCCCGTCCGCCCCGTCGTGCTCGCCCCGGAACGCCAGCCACGGTGCCTGCGCGCCCATCACGGCCGGGCCCTCGCCGTCCGGTGTCAGGACCACCCCGTCCCGGAAGGCGCGCGGACCGCGCCAGAACAGCCCGGTGTACCCCGCCGCGCTCCGGCCCTCCGTGGTCGGACTGCCGAACCGCAGCGGCTCCTCCCGGCGGTTGGTGACCGAGAACGACCAGGTCAGGACCCAGCTCCCGGAGTCCGGGTCGACATCGTGCACCTCGATCCGCCGGGTCTCCTCCGCCCACAGCGCGCCGTCGTGCGGATGCCAGCTCAGCCGCTCCGCGACCGTGACCCGGTCCGCCGCCGCGGTCAGCTCCTCGAAACCCCGGTGCGCCATGGACCCCACCCGCTCGGGCAGCGGCTGATACCCCTCGCCCCGCACATAGGTGTTGCCGCCCCACAGGTTCTGCCCCGACAGCTGCGAGGCGGTCATCTGGAGCCCCTTGTGCCAGCGGTGGTCGTGGGGGCGGTAGCCCGTCACCGTGTGGCCGGCCAGGGTGCGCAGCGGATGGATGTACGGCTTCGGCGCCTCCCAGGCCGCCTCGGGCCGGTACACGTACCGCAGCAGTTCCACCCCCGTGTCCCCGCACGTGACCGCGAGATGGTCGCCGTGCCGGTGCGTCAGCTCCAGCCCGCCCGTCACGCGCCCGCTCCCGCCGTGCCGGGAGCCCAGCCGGGCGCGTTGCCGTGCAGGGCGCTGTAGTACGGGTCACCGGGGCGGATCTCGCCCGCCCGTACGGTCCCCCCGGTGAACGCCGCCTTGTACAGCGCCGCCACCAGCTCCAGGCTGGTCCGGCCGTCGGCGCCGCTGCTGCGCGGACGGCGCCCGGCCCGGAAGTCGGCCAGCAGGCCGCGCAGCTGCGCCTCGTGCGAGCTGGGCACGTCGGCCCCGAAGTCCTGCCAGCGGGCCGCCTCCTCGGGGGAGACCCCGGGGGCCGGCGTGATCCGCCAGTCCGCGTTGCGGTGGCCGTACAGATGCGTCAGCTCGACCGTGGCCCGTTCGCAGTCGATCCGGATCCGGCTGACCTCGTCCGGGCTGAGCACGCTGTTCACGATCGTGGCCAGCGCGCCGTTCTCGAACCGGACCAGCGCCGTGGAGACGTCCTCCGTCTCGATCTCGTGCACCAGCCGTCCCGCCATCGCCCGGATCTCCGTCCACGGGCCGAGGAGGTCCAGCAGCAGATCCATCTGGTGGATGCCGTGGCCCATGGCGGGGCCGCCGCCCTCGGTGTCCCAGCGCCCGCGCCACGGCACCGCGTAGTACGCCTCGTCCCGGTACCAGGTGGTCTGGCAGTGCACGACCAGCGGCCGCCCCAGCGCCCCCTCGGCCAGCAGGGACCGGACATGGCCGGAGCCCGAACCGAACCGGTGCTGGAACACGATCGCCGCGAACGGACCCCCGTCCTCCGCGCCCTCCGCCGCCTCGATGGCGTCGAAGTCCTCCAGTGACGGACACGGCGGCTTCTCGCACCACACCCATGCCCCGGCCCGCAGCGCGGCGATGGTCTGGTCCCGGTGGAAGCGCGGCGGCGTGCCGAGCGTGACCAGGTCCGGGCGCTCGCGCGCCAGCATCGCGTCGAGATCCGTGTACGGCCGGCCGGAACCGGCCTGTGCGCAGAACGACTCCGCGGAGGCGGCGTCGACATCGACCCCGGCGACGATCTCCAGCGGGACGTCATCGGACAGCGCCCGGAGCGCCGGCAGATGACTGACGCGCGCGATGGCCCCGGTCCCGACGATCGCGACCCGGACCGGCCTGCTGGGGGAAGCCTGGCTGGGCGTGACAAACACCTCCACGGTGAAGGGCGCCCACCTGATAGCAAGCGCTTTCTCCCGGGGAAACCTAGGCTCTGGCCGGCTATCCGGTCAAGGTTCCCCCAGGTCGGCGATGCAGGCCCGGCCTGCGGAGGCGGCCACGCGCCGGAACGGAGGCCCTCGCGCCCCGGGTGCGAAAACCCGTTGCCTCCACGCCGGGCCCCGCCCAGCATGAGCGCATGACCTCGGACCTCACCCTGCCGCCGCGCCCCGCCGACTCCCCGGTGGCGAGCGGCCGACAGCAGCGTGACCGCCGTCAAAGGCCCGTGCCGCTCGGCGGATGACGGGCGCCCTGGTCGCGGGGCTGCTCGCCCGACTCGGCATCGCCATGCCGGTCGGAGCGGTCGCGGCCTGTCTCGCCGCGCTCACCATCCGCACGTCGCGGCGCACCGGCGCCTTCGCGGCGCTCGGAGTGGCGACGGCGGACGGGCTGTACGCCCTGGTCGCCGTCGTCGGCGGATCGACGCTCACCCCGTTCATCGGGCCGGTCATGCCGTGCTTCCGCCGGGCCTCGGCCGTGGTGCTGGTCGGGCTCGCGGTCCACGGCGCGGTCACCGCGCTCGGCCACTACCGGGGCGGGCCCGGGGCGGCCCGCGACGACGAAGTGCCGCCGTCGCCGTCGAGGGCGTACGTCACGCTGCTGGCGATCACGCTGATGAACCCGATGACCGTGGTCTACTTCACGGCGCTCGTCCTCGGCAGCGGGACCGTCGCGGCCTCGCCGCCCGCGCACCGGGCGGTCTTCGCCCTCGCGGCCTTCGCCGCGTCGTCCGCCTGGCAGCTGCTCGTGGCCGGCGGCGGGGCGCTGCTGGGGCGGGCGCTCACGGGCCGGCGCGGCCGGCTCGTCACCGCGCTCGGGTCCAGCACGCTGATCACGGTGCTCGCCGTGCGGCTGGTGATGCGGGGGAGTGGACGGGGCGCGGGCGTCCGGCCCGGGGCGGACCGGGCGGGGGCCGTGTGCTGAACTGTCGGGGAACCATCGATCCAGGAGCATCCCGTGAACAGCTACCGCCAGCCCGGCCTCGTCCTCACCGACCGGCACTTCACCGTGCCGCTCGACCACGCCGACCCCGGCGGTGAGCAGATCGAGCTGTACGGCCGCCAGGTGGTGTCGTCCTCCCGGATCTCCGAGGACCTGCCGTGGCTGCTGTACCTGGAGGGCGGGCCCGGCTTCGGTGCCCGCCGGTTCAGTGGCGCGGAGGCGTGGCTGGGGCGGGCGGTGCGGGAGTTCCGCGTCCTCCTGCTGGACCAGCGCGGCACCGGGCGGTCCACACCGGCCAACCGCCAGACGCTTCCGCTGCGCGGCGGCCCCCGGGAGCAGGCCGACTACCTCGCGCACTTCCGGGCCGACAGCATCGTGCGCGACTGCGAGCTGATCCGGCCGCAGCTGACCGGCGGCGCGCCGTGGACCGTCCTCGGCCAGTCCTTCGGCGGCTTCTGCGCGGTCCGCTACCTCTCGTCCGCGCCCGAGGGACTCAGCACCGTCCTGATCACCGGCGGTCTGCCCTCCCTCGACGCCCACGCCGACGACGTCTACCGGGCCGCGTACCCGAGGATCGAGCGCAAGGTCGCCGCCCACTACGCCCGCTACCCCCAGGACGTCGAGCGCGCCCGCGCGATCACCGCGCACCTCGCCGAGCACCGCCCCGAGAGCGCCGGACACCGGCTGACGCCCGAGGGCTTCCAGTCCCTCGGCATCCTGCTCGGCGGCGGCAGCGGCAGCCACCAGCTCCACTACCTGATGGAGAACGCCTTCGTCACCACCCCGCACGGCACCGAGCTGTCCGACGCCTTCCAGGAGGCCGTGCGCACCGCCACCTCGTTCGCCGGGCACCCGCTCTACGCCCTGCTGCACGAGGCCATCTACGGACAGGACGAGCGCCCCACCGGCTGGGCGGCCGAGCGCGTGCGCGCGGAGTTCCCGCAGTTCGACGCGGAGGCGGCGCTCCGGGGCGGGGGACCGGTCCTCTTCACCGGCGAGAGCATCCACCCCTGGCACTTCGACGTCGACCCGGCGCTGCGCCCGCTGCGCGAGACCGCCGACCTGCTCGCCGCCCGTACGGGCTGGGAGCCGCTGTACGACGCCGGGCGCCTGGCCGCCAACGAGGTGCCGGTGGCCGCCGCCGTCTACCACGACGACATGTACGTGGACACGGCCCACGCCCTGCGTACCGCCTCCGCGATCCGGGGGCTGCGCACCTGGGTCACCGACGAGTTCGAGCACGACGGGCTGCGGGCCGGCGGGCCCCGGGTGCTGGACCGGCTCCTGGCGCTGGTCCGCGACGAGATCTGAGCCGGACCGCTCCCCGGGGCGCCGTCCCGGGGAGCGGCACGCCGGCAGGGATCAGCCCTGGAGGGCGAGCAGCGTCGCGTCCAGGTCCCCCGCCGCGCGCGGGGACCGGTTGTGCGGAAGCTTCGACAGGACCGCTGCCATGCCGCAGGTGTTGGTCACGGCGGAGAAGACGAGACCGGAGCCGACCCCGGCCGCCAGCCAGCGCGCCGCCGGAATGCGCACGCCCGCCAGCAGTCCGGCCACCACGAGGGAACCGGCCGCGAGCCGCACCTGGCGCTCCATCGGCCACGTGGCGCGGGCTCCGGCCGGGCGGTGCAGGTCGTGGCCGTCGCCCTCCCACGCCGAGGTGCCCCCGCTCAGCGTGACCGCGTCGATGTCGGCGGCCGAGAGGATGTCGCAGGCGCGCGTGGAGCGCACGCCGGAGGCGCACACCACGAGCAGCGAGCCCCGGGCCGAGGCCGACTTGAGCGCCGGAACGGCCTCGTGGAGCCGGTCGAGCGGGATGTTCAGGGCGCCGGGGACATGCCCCGAGGCGTACTCGCCGGGGGCGCGCACGTCGATCACGGTGAACTCCGCGAGACGGGCGGCGGCCTGGGCGGGGGAGAGGGACACGGGGCTGGGCACGTGTGGTGATTCCTTTCTTCTCCGGTGGGGACGGAGGCGGGGCCCGTCGCGCGGATCACGCCGGGCGCGCGGACCACGGGGTCCGGCCCGATCGGGACGAAAGGCCCTGGGCCGCTTCCGTCCCGCACGGGCTAGAATACCCCTTGGGGTATGAAATGGAGGATGTGTGGAACTCGACATGGCGGCGGCCGAACTCAAATCGGTGCTCAACCGTCTGCGCCGCGCACAGGGCCAGCTCACCGGCATCATCAGGATGATCGAGGAGGGCCGGGACTGCGAGGACGTCATCACGCAGATGGCGGCCGTCTCGCGGGCCCTGGACCGGGCCGGTTTCGCGATCATCGCGACGGGGCTCCAGCAGTGCATGGCCGACGGCGCGGAGCCGGCGGACCAGGACCAGATGCGGACACGGCTGGAGAAGCTCTTCCTCTCGCTGGCCTGAGACGGACCGCGGCACCGGGAGCCGGTGTGCGCGTCACCCGGACCCGGGCGGGCCCGGGCCCTAACCTGCCGTGCATGACCGAGCAGCTGAAGCCCATGCCCGAGGACTGGCGGCGCGCCCTCGCCGTCGTCGCCCACCCCGACGATCTGGAGTACGGCTGCGCGGCGGCCGTCGCCCACTGGACGGACGACGGGCGCGACATCACGTACCTCCTGGCCACGCGCGGCGAGGCCGGCATCGACACCCTCGATCCGGAGCGCTGCGCGCCGCTGCGCGAACAGGAGCAGCGCGCGAGCGCGGCGGTCGTGGGCGTCTCCCGGGTGGAGTTCCTGGACCACCGCGACGGGGTGATCGAATACGGCGTGGCGCTGCGCCGCGACATCGCGGCGGCCGTGCGTCGGCACCGCCCGGAGCTGGTGATCACGCTCAACCACCGCGACACCTGGGGCGGTGTCGCCTGGAACACCCCCGACCACCGCGCGGTCGGCCGCGCCACCCTGGACGCGGCGGCCGACGCCGGGAACCGGTGGATCTTCCCGGAACTGGCCGAGCAGGGGCTCGAACCCTGGGACGGGGTGCGCTGGGTGGCGGTCGCCGGATCCTCGACGCCCACCCACGCCGTGGACGCCACCGACGGCCTGGAGCGGTCCGTGCGCTCACTGCTCGCCCACCGCACCTACATCGAGGTGCTCACCGACGAGGAGCCCGAGGCGTACTGCCGGACCTTCCTCACCGGCGCCGCGCAGGCCGCCGCCGAACGCTTCGGGGGCCGCCCGGCCGTCACCTTCGAACTCTTCGCCCGCTGACCCCGCCCCCGCGGCGCTCTGGCCCCCGCCGCGCCCCCGCCGTACGCTGAGCCGCGCACCACGAACTGACGGCTCGTCAGGAATGTAGGAGGGGCGGCGTGCTGGACATCCTCGACCACACGATCCCGGCGGGGGAGGAGCGTCTCACCCTGCGCGTCGAGAACGGGATCGGCCTGCTGACGCTCTGCCGCCCCGACCGGCTCAACGGCTGGAGCTGGGAGTCCAGCAGACAGCTCGGGATCATGGCCGACCGCATCCGCTTCGACGACGCGATCCGGGTGGTGCTGCTGCGGGGCGAAGGCCGGGCGTTCTGCGCCGGGATCGACGTCACCGCGCCCGGTGGCGGCATCACCGGCCGTTCCCCGGCCGAACGCACCCAGCGCTTCTACGAGGGCATCCGCTGGGTGCACGAGCGGTTCGCCGCCTTCGCCGGACTTCCGCAGCCGGTGATCGCCGCCGTGCAGGGCTACTGCCTCGGATTCGGCTTCGAACTGGCCCTCATGGCGGATGTGCGCATTGCCGCCGACGACGCCGTGTTCGCCCTGCCGGAGGCCGGTATCGGGGTCGCCGTGGACGCGGGCGGCGATCTGCGGATCGCCCGCGACGCGGGGGCCGGCTGGGCGAAGTACCTCGCGCTCACCGGCCGCCGGATCGACGCGTCGACCGCCGAACGCATCGGGCTGCTCCAGGGCGTCACCCCGCCTGGCGAGCTGGAGTCCACCGCGCGTGCCCTCGCCGACGCGATGGCGGCCAACGCGCCGCTCGCCGTCCGCCAGATCAAACGGTCCGTCGACGCCTACGCGGACGACGGCATCGCCCGGACCCTGGACCGCACGGCCCTGGCCGCCGCCCTCACCCTCACCTCGCGCGACGCGTCGGAGGGGTACGCCGCGAAGGCCGCCCGCCGGCCCCCGCGCTTCGAGGGCACCTGACTCCTCGGGGTCCTTCCGCCCGTACGTCCCTACGCCTCGCCGGGCAGGGTGAACGGGCCCCGGCCCAGCTGCTCGCGCACCGGCACCACGGGCGGGGCGACCAGGGACCGGCGCTGCCAGTTCGCGCCGTCGACCACCAGGGAGTGGCCGGAGACGAATCCGGCGTACGGGGAGGCCAGGAAGGTGGCGGCCCAGCCCAGTTCACGCGGCAGCCCCACGCGCAGGGCCGGCTGCCGGGCGCCGAGGCCGTCCTCGTCGCCGCCGTCGCGGTCGAGGTGGGCGCGGAGGGCCCCGGGCAGGTCCGGGTGCGGCATCAGCCCCGGCACCAGGCCGTTGACCCGGATGCCGTAGGGGCCCCACTCCACGGCCAGGGTCTCCACCAGGTTCTTCACCCCGGCCTTGGCCGCCGCCGAATGCGCGTGGCCGGGGCCGCCGGTCCAGGCGTACGAGGCCCCGACGCAGATCACCGACCCCGGGGTCCCCGCCGCCAGATGGCGCCGGCCGAACTCCCGGCTCATGAACCAGGTGCCGGTCAGCGTGATGTCGAGCACCGCCCGCCAGGCGTTCGGCGACAGGTCCTCGGCGGGGGAGGGAAAGTTCGCCGCCGCGTTGTTCACCAGCACGTCGGGCGGGCCGAGGGCCTCGGTGGCCTCGTCGAACACCTCCGTGATCCGGCCGGGGTCGCGGATGTCGGCGCCCGAGGTGAAAACCCGGCCCGAGGTCAGGGGGAGCAGTTCCTCGCGGGCGGCGGCCAGCCGGCCGGTGTCGCGGCCCACGAGCACCAGATCCGCGCCCAGCCGGGCGAACTCCGCCGCGACGGCCTTCCCGAGGCCCGAGCCGCCGCCGGTCACCAGCACGACGCTCCCCTCGTACGTCCCGGCGGGCAGGGCGCTCGCCCCGAGCGCGGGAGGGGCGGGGAATCCGGGCGTGCGCGTGCGCTCCGTCATGGCCGTATGCCTACTCCATCCCCCGGCAGAACACCAGAACGTCGGGACGAACGACCGGGTCGGTGCGCCGATGTCGCCCGGGCCGCGGACCTGCGGGCGCCACGACGCCGTCGGCGTCGCATTCCTGCGCCCCGCCTCGCCGGGGGAGGGGCCGGTGCACCCATGTGCGCGAGCCGGGCGAATCCCTTGCCGAGGAAGGTTCCCACAGAGGCAAGCGACCGCTTAGTATGCGCCGGAGCAGTGGTAATGCCGACAGTGTTGTGGAGGCCCCTCATGCAGGCATGGCGAGTGCACCGGAACGGTGAGCCGAGCGAGGTGATGACCCTGGAGGAGACGGAACGGCCGGTACCCGGCGACGGCCAGGTGCGCGTCGACGTCCTCGCGGCGAACATCAACTTTCCCGACGCGCTGCTCTGTCGCGGCCAGTACCAGGTGCGTCCGCCGCTGCCCTTCACCCCCGGCGTGGAGATCTGCGGACGCACCGAGGACGGGCGCCGGGTGCTCGCCACCCCCGCCCTGCCCCACGGCGGCTTCGCCGACGTCGTCGTCGCGGACGAGGCGGCCCTGCTGCCCGCACCCGAAGCCCTCGACGACGCGCAGGCGGCGGCCCTGCACATCGGCTACCAGACCGCCTGGTTCGGCCTGCACCGCAGGGCCCGGATCCAGCCCGGCGAGACCCTGCTCGTCCACGCGGCCGCGGGCGGCACCGGAAGCGCCGCCGTCCAGCTCGGCAAGGCCGCCGGCGCCACCGTCATCGGCGTCGTCGGCGGGCCGGAGAAGGCGAAGACCGCCGCCGCGCTCGGCTGCGACCTCGTCATCGACCGGCGCACCGAGGACATCGTCGCCGCCGTCAAGGAGTTCACCGCCGGACGCGGCGCCGACGTCGTCTACGACCCCGTCGGCGGCGACGCCTACGCCAAGTCCGTCAAGTGCATCGCCTTCGAGGGCCGCGTCGTCGTCGTCGGCTTCGCCAGCGGCCACATCCCGGCCCCGGCCCTCAACCACGCCCTCGTGAAGAACTATTCCGTCCTCGGACTCCACTGGGGCCTCTACAACACCAGGGACCCGCAGGCGGTCCGCGACTGCCACCGCGAACTGACCCGGCTCGCCGCCGAGGGCATCGTCGCCCCCCTGGTCAGCGAACGGGTCCCGATGGACGGGGCGGCGGCCGCCGTCCAGCGCGTCGCCGACGGAACCAGCACCGGCCGCATCGTCGTCCTCCCGTCAGGAGCCGCCCGATGACCGCACCCGACGCCGCCGAACTGCGCCGCCGCACCCGCGAACTGCTGGCCGCGCACCCCCCGGCCACCACCGGCCGCACCGACTTCCTCAAGGCGCGCTTCGACGCCGGCCTCGCCTGGGTCCACTACCCCGCCGGACTCGGCGGACTCGACGCGCCCCGCTCCCTCCAGCCCGTCGTGGACGCCGAACTCGCCGCGGCCGGAGCCCCGGACAACGACCCACGCCGCATCGGCATCGGCCTCGGCATGGCCGCGCCCACGATCCTCGGCTTCGGCACCGACGAGCAGAAGCGGCGCTTCCTGCGCCCGCTGTGGGTGGGCGAGGAGGTGTGGTGCCAGCTCTTCAGCGAACCGGGGGCGGGCTCCGACCTGGCCGCCCTCGGGACGCGCGCGGTGCGCGACGGCGAGGACTGGGTGGTGGACGGGCAGAAGGTCTGGACGTCGAGCGCCCATGTGGCCCGCTGGGCGATCCTCATCGCCCGCACCGACCCGGACGTGCCCAAGCACCGCGGCATCAGCTACTTCGTCTGCGACATGACCGACCCCGGCGTCGAGGTGCGTCCGCTCCGCCAGATCACCGGCGAGGCCGAGTTCAACGAGGTCTTCCTGACCGGGGTCCGCATCCCCGACAGCCGCCGGCTCGGCCCGGTCGGCGAGGGCTGGAAGGTTGCGCAGACCACCCTCATGAACGAACGCGTCTCCATCGGCGGATCCCGGATCCCGCGCGAGGGCGGCATGATCGGCCCCGTCGCCCGGACCTGGCGCGAACGCCCCGAGCTGCGCACCCACGACCTGCACCAGCGGCTGCTGACCCTCTGGGTCGACGCCGAGGTCGCCCGCCTCACCGGAGAGCGGCTGCGCCAGCAGCTCGTCGCCGGACAGCCCGGCCCCGAGGGCTCCGGCATGAAGCTCGCCTTCGCCCGGCTCAACCAGGAGATCAGCGGCCTGGAGGTCGAACTCCTCGGCGACGACGGGCTGCTGTACGGCGACTGGACCATGCGACGGCCCGAACTCGTCGACTTCACCGGCCGCGACGCCGGCTACCGCTACCTCCGCTCCAAGGGCAACTCCATCGAGGGCGGCACCAGCGAGGTACTGCTCAACATCGTCGCCGAACGCGTGCTCGGCCTGCCCGCCGAACCGCGCAACGACAAGGACGTCGCCTGGAAGGACCTCTCCCGATGACCGCACCGACCGAACCCCACGCGGCGCCCGACCTCCTCTACTCCGAGACGGAGGAGGACCTGCGGGCGGCCGTACGGGCGCTGCTCACCGACCGGTGCGACGCGCCCGGGGTCATCGCCCGCACCGAGACCGACACGCCGTACGACCCCGCGCTGTGGAAGGCCCTCGCCACCGACATCGGCGTGGCCGGGCTGCTGGTCCCCGAGGAGCGGGGCGGCCAGGGCGCCGGCCCCCGCGAGGCCGCCGTGGTCCTGGAGGAACTGGGCCGAGGCATCGCCCCCGTCCCGTATCTGACCAGCTCCGTCGTCGCCACCGCGACCCTGCTGGCCCTCGACGCCGCGGACGGCCCGGCGGCCGCACTCCTCACCGATCTCGCCGAGGGCCGGCGCACCGCCGCCCTGGCCGCCCCCTTCTCCACCGCACCGGGCGACACGCCGCTGTGGGATGCCCCCCTCGACGGAACACGCGGACCCGTCGCCGACGCGGCCACCGCCGACGTCCTCCTGGTGCCCGCCGCCGACGGCCTGTACGCCGTGGCGGCCGACGCGCCCGGCGTCACCGTCACCCCGCTCGTCCCCCTCGACCTGACCCGCCCGCTCGCGGAGGTCACCCTCGACGGGGCCGCCGCGACGCCGCTCGCGGACGCCGCGACCGCACGCGCCGCGGTCGAACAGGGGCTGCTGGCCGGAGCCGGACTGCTGGCGTCGGAACAGCTCGGACTCGCCGAATGGTGCCTGACGGAGACGGTCCGCCACACCCGGGAACGCCACCAGTTCAACCGCCCCATCGGCTCCTTCCAGGCCCTCAAGCACCGCATGGCACAGCTCTGGCTGGAAGTCGTCTCGGCCCGCGCGGCGGCGCGCAACGCCGCCGACGCCCTGGCCACGGGCAGCCCCGACACCCCGCTCGCGGTGGCCGTGGCCCAGGCGTACTGCTCCCGCGTCGCCGTCCACGCGGCCGAGGAGTGCGTTCAGCTGCACGGCGGCATCGGCATGACCTGGGAGCACCCCGCCCACCTCTATCTGAAGCGGGCCAAGGCCGACGCCACCGCCTTCGGCACGGCCGGCCGCCACCGCGCCGCGCTCGCCGCGCTGACGGACCTGCCGGCCCCCACCGCGTAGCGGGGATCCGGCCACGACGGGCGGAACGCCACGGGAAGCACGGGCGGCGAACCGGACAACTCTCCCCGGTTCGCCGCCCGGTGGCGCGTCCGCGCTCCCATACTCGGTCGCGTCCGCCCGTCCGGCACGTCTCGCACCCGGGAGAGTCCATGGCGTTCCCCACCCGTCGTCACCTCGTCACCACCGCACTGGTCACCGCCGCGGCGGGCGCCGTCGTGCCGCTCTCGGCGGCCACCGCGAGCGCGGTCCCCGCCGCCCGGCGCTCCCCGGGGCCGCGACCGCTGCGGCACGCGCACGCCCACAACGACTACCTGCACCCCCGCCCCCTCCACGACGCCCTGGACCAGGGCTTCACCAGCGTGGAGGCCGACATCTTCCTCGTGGACGGGGACCTGCTCGTCGCCCACGAGGCCACCGGCCTCGACCCGGCCCGCACCCTGCGCGCCCTCTACCTCGACCCGCTCCTCGCCCGCGTCGCGGCCCACCGCGGCAGCGTCTTCCCCGGTGACCGCACCCCGCTCCAACTGCTCATCGACATCAAGACGGACGGCGCCGCCGCCTACCGGGAACTCGACGGCCAACTCCGGCCCTACCAGCGGATGCTGACGAGCTGGCGGCACGGCCGGGTGCGCCCCGGCGCCGTCACCGCCGTCATCTCGGGGGACCGGGCCGCCCGTAAGCCGATGGAGGCCCAGCAGGTCCGTCACGCCTTCTACGACGGCCGCCCCGAGGACCTCGGCACCGCCGCCCCGGCCTCGTTCGTCCCGCTGGTCAGCACCAGTTGGACCGGCGCCTTCCGCTGGCAGGGCGAGGGCCCGATCCCGCCCGCCGAACGGGCCGCGCTGCGGGACTTCACCGACCGGGCGCACCGCGCCGGACAGCGCGTCCGCTTCTGGGCCACGCCCGACACGCCCGGACCCCGGCGGGACGCGGTCTGGACCGAACTGCTGGCGGCCGGCGTCGACCACCTCAACTCGGACGACCTGGCCGGCCTCGCCCGCTTCCTGCGCGCCCACGAGGGCCACGCGCGATAGAACGCCCGTGCGCCGGGCGGGTCCGTGTACGGGCCGCCCGGCGCACCCGGCCGGCCCCTACCTCGCCGCACCCCACCTCTCCCGCAGCCTTACCCGTTTGGCGTACACGCCGGTGCGCCGCCCGGCCCCTCCGCTCCGCCACACTGGCGCCGCATGCCGCGATTCCGGCGCGGCGAAGGAGGTTGGCCATGGCCATTTCGATCTCAGTGGTGCTGCTTCTGCTGATCCTCGCGGTGATCTTCCTGCGCAACGGAGGGCTGAAGGTCTCCCACGCCCTGGTCTGCGCACTCCTCGGGTTCTTCCTCGCGGGGACGAGCATGGCGCCGACCATCCACGAGGGGATCACGGCCACCGCCGACCTGGTCAGCGGCATCCGGCCCTGACGGCGCGGCCGGTCGGATTCCGGCACGTGAACGGGCGGCGATTGCCCAAACCCGTGCGGCCAGTGGATCTTTACGGCCGGGTGTGCGGCTCTTTCGGTCGCACCGGGACGCGGCACGGCGCCGTGTGCCACGGTCCGACCTGGGCGCGGGCCGGACCGGACCGCGGCCCCGTCCGCCGGTACGACACGGCCGCCGGGCGGCGCACCGAGCCGGTCCCGGAGCGCGCGACCATGTCCTTCTCCCTCCCCGGGCGCGGTACGGGACCCGCCCACCACGAGCACTGCGTGAGCAGCCGCTGCTGCCGCTGCCAGCAGCGGCCCTGGACCACCGAGGCCGGCGGGGAGCGGCTGTGCGGACTCTGCGCCTCCTGCTGCCGGGAGTGCGGCCGTGCGCCCGCCCCGCATCTGGACGGTCTCGACCACGGGCTCTGCGGGGACTGCCGCGGACTGTGCGGGCGCTGCGGGGCCCGGCTCCCGGCCGACGGGGAGTGTCCCTGCCCGCGCAGGCGGCTTCCGGGCGCCGATCCGGTCGGCTACGTCCTGAACGCGTTGCCGCCGTCCCTGGCGCGGGAGTTCCGGGGCCGCTTCCCGGCCGACCTGGTGGATCTGGTCCGTCATCAACTCGTCCGGCGCACCCCCGACCAGCTCCTCGACCGCATCGAACGCCGGTGGAACGCCCGCTGGTCCCATGCGCTCCGGGAGGCGGACGAATCGGGACACCGTCGACGGCCCCTCGACATCGCCGAACAACTCCTCCGTCCGGGACTCTGCGCCGAACCGGGGTGCGAGGACGGCAGACTGCTCGCCGCCGACGCTCCCTGCCCGCGCTGCGCGATCCCCCTGCACCGCTTCGTACCGGGACAGGCCGACCGCAGGGCGGGGGCGGAACGGGCCCGTGCGACGGCGGCCGCGATCCGGCGCGAGCTGCTCGACCGCCGTACGCGGCGCCCGCGTTGAGGGGTCCGAGGCCGGGCGGGCCACCCGCGGACGGATCGCGGCCGCCGTGGCGGGCGGCGGGGAGGGGACGGCGCCCCGGGCCTGTTGCATCCCCGTGAAGCGCCCATGAAACCTGCGGCGTTTCCATGGACACCTCACGGGGTCGGTTCTAGCGTCGGGCGCCGGTGCGACCCCGCCCCCCGACCGAGGAGTCCGATGCCCGCGCTGCCCCAGCCGCCCCGGCTGTCCCCGCCGTCCCGCAGCAGACCCTTCCGCGCGACCGCCCTGGTGCTCGCGCTGTGCGCCTGGGCCTTCACGATGTCCGGAGCCCCGGCCGGCGCGGCCGATATCCCACGGGCCCCCGGACACCGGCTCGTCAGCGACTACGAGGGCGCTCCCGCGACCGCGGCGCCCGTGCCCGGCCGCCCCGCGCCGCAGCACCCCTTCCTCGCCCCGAACGGCCGCAGCGGCATGCACGCCGACGCGGCCGGCAGCGGCACCTACCCGTACTCCGGCCCGCTCGGCCGGTCCCCGCAGGTGGACAGCGAGCAGATCGCGCCGCTGGGCGGGGAGTGCGCCACCGCCACCTTCGACGCGGCGGGCCGCCTGATCACGGTCTGCGGCACCTTCACCGGATTCCTGCTCAAGCTGCTCGACCCGCGCACGCTCGACACCCTCGCCGAGTACAAGCTGCCGCAGCGCTCCTCGACCGTCGAGGCCATCACCCGGCTCGACTTCTCGAAGATCTTCAAGGACACCTCGGGCGGCGCCTACTTCTACCTGGACGACCGGGACCGGGTGGTGCTGGCCGACTCCCGCCAGCACATCCAGCGCATCGCCCACGAGCAGGCGGCCGACGGCAGTTGGCGGTTCACCGTCGTGGACGACTGGGACCTCACCGCCCGGGTGCCGCACGACTGCGTCAGCTGGACCAACCTCTACCCGAGCGGCACCTGCGACCCCGTCACCTCCGTCATGCCGGACTGGCAGGGCCGCATCTGGTGGGTGACCCGGCTCGGCCGCGTCGGCACCGTCGACCCCCGCACCGCCGTGGTGCGCTCGGTCGAACTCGGCGAGGAGATCCAGAACTCCTTCTCCGTGGCCGAGGACGGGGTGTCGATCGTCACCGACCACGCCCTCTACAGCTTCGCCGCGACGGACGACGGGACCCCGCGCGTCCAGTGGCGGGAGACCTACGACCGGGGGACCGGCACCAAACCCGGCTCGGTGAACCAGGGTTCGGGCACCACCCCCGACCTGTTCGGCGACGGCGACGCCTATGTCGCCATCACCGACAACGCCGACGACCGGATGAACGTCCTCGTCTACCGCCGCGCTCCGGGGATCCCCGAGGGCGAGCGGCTCGTCTGCAAGGTCCCCGTCTTCGGCTCCGGCGCCTCCACCACGGACAACTCCATGATCAGCTGGGGGAACAGCCTCGTCGTCGAGAACAACTACGGCTACGAGGACGTCACCACGCTCCTGCTCGGCCGCAGCGTCGTCGGCGGCGTGGCCAGGATCGACGTGCGGCCCGACGGCAGCGGCTGCGACACGGTGTGGGAGAGCGCCGTCCGCTCGCCCTCCACCGTGCCCAAGCTCTCCACCGCCAGCGGACTCCTCTACTTCTACGAGAAGCAGCCCAACGTCCTCGGCATCGACGCGTGGTACCTGACCGCCGTCGACTACCGCACCGGGGCCCGCCGCTGGTCCAAGCTGACCGGCACCGGGCTCTCGTACGACAACAACTGGGCGCCGGTGACCATCGGCCCCGACGGGACGGCGTACGTCGGCGTCTTCAACGGCATCGTGGCGGTCCGCGACAGCGGGTGAGCCCGGGGTCCGGCCGTCGACGAGTGCCCGTACGCGACCGGCGTACGGGCACTCACGCGTGCGGGGGCGGGGAGTCCGGGCTAGTCGGCGGCCGTGCCCCCGGCCGGCAGATCCGTGCCGGGCCGGGCGAAGGGGCCCGTGGCCCGGTCGCCCTGTCTGACGGCTTCGACCGCCGCCTCGTGCAGCGCCCGGCTGGCCTCCTCCGACGGGCACTCCACCGGGCTGCCCGCCATCGTGAACCAGTCGGCCGCTCCGGTGTACTGCACGGTGATCTGCGCGGTGCCATCGGCCCACGTGGTGTGGACGGTCAGGTCGCCCGAGAGCGGCCCGACCTCTTCGGTCAGCACGCCGCCGTGCCCCGAATACACTCCGCGCGTCGTCCAGGAGGCCCAGGTCATGCATCCAGGCTCGCACCGATGGCCGCGTACCGCGACCCGCCCGCCCGGATTCCCGGAATCACACGGCCGGGTGCCGGGGAGCCGGGGAAACGGAGGAAACTTTTGCCCGGCGGGCGCTGCGGTTCCCGCAGCGCCCGATCCCTTTGTCCCTGCCCGGTCTTGGCCGCAAACCGTCGACGGAAGCGATCTTGGCGACGGATTCCGAAGGAAAACCCCTATTGACCTGCGGAACGCGTCGGTATTGCATGGCGCGACGGGAGCACCGGAACCATCCCCCACACCGTTGTCCGGAGGCGATACCGCTCCCGCGTTCAGTCACCGCACCTGTTGATCGGAACCCCGCTCGATGACCGACACGCTCAGCGCTCCCCAGGCACTCGCCCCCGCGACCGGACCCACCCCGCAGAAGCTCAGGCGCTCCATCGGCGTCGTCGGAGGGACCCTGCTCACGCTCTCCTGCGTGACCCCCGCCTCCACGCTCTTCGTCGTGGTGCCCGACCTCTTCGCCGGTCTGGGCACCTACACCGCGCTGACCATCGCCATCGGCTCGCTGCTGTGCGTCGCGGTCGCCTTCTGCTATTCGGAACTGGGCACGCTGATCCCCAGCGCGGGCGGCGAGTACGCCATGGTCTCGACGATGGCCGGACGGCTCGCCGGCTGGCTGGTGTTCGTGCTCTCGCTGCTCGTCGTCATGATCGTGCCCCCGGTCATCGCCATGGGCACGGCCGACTACCTCACCCCGCTCGTCCACATCCCCGCCGCGCCGGCCGGTGCGGGCGTCATGCTGCTCGCCACCCTCGCCGGACTGCTCGACCTGCGCGCCAACGCCTGGATCACCGGCGTCTTCCTGGTGCTGGAGGTCATCGCGGCGGGCGTCGTCGCGGTCCTCGGCTTCGCCCACACCGAACGCGGCGCCTCCGCGCTCGTCCACGGAACGGTCGCCTCCGAGCACGGCACGACCTCGACGGTGACCGCGATGATGGTCGTCTCCGGGCTCGCCATCGCCCTCTTCATCACGCAGGGCTTCTCCACCGCCGTCTATCTGTCGGAGGAACTGGAGGACCCGCGGCGCAACGTGGCGCGCACCGTGCTCGCCACCCTCGCCATCTCCAGCGCCGTCATCCTCGTCCCGGTCATCGCCCTCACCCTGGGCGCCCCCGACCTCGCGGCGCTTACCTCCGGCGATCTCGGCTCCATGGTCGAGACCTGGTCGAACTCGGCCGTCGGCACCTTCGTCAGCCTCTGCGTCGCCCTCGCCATCATCAACGCGGGCATCGTGATGGTCATCCAGAACTCCCGCGTGCTGTTCGCCTCCGCCCGGGACAAGGCGTGGCCCGCCCCCGTCAACACGGCACTGTCCCGGCTCGGCCGCTTCGGCTCCCCCTGGGTGGCGACGCTCCTCGTCGGCGTCCCCGGCGCCGCCCTCTGCTTCGTCGACCTGGACACCCTGTACGGCGTCACCGGCGTCTCCGTCACCGCGATGTACCTGCTGGTGGCGGTCGCCGCACTGTTGTGCCGGCGCGGTGCCCACCGCACCGCCCCCGCCTGGCGCATGCCCCTGTGGCCGGCCGTCCCCGTGCTGCTCATCCTCGTCCTCGGCTACGTCCTGACCCAGCAGGACGCCGCGTACCTGCTGTGGACCGGCGGGATCACCGCGGCCGCCACGCTCTACTGGGCCCTGTACCTGAGGCCGCGCCGCGCCACCCGGTGGCTGGTGAGCATCCCCGAGGACGCCCGCGGATGAGCGTCCGCACGCGGTTGATCGGGTGACTCCGGGCGGTGATGCGTCATGACGGACCGCCGCGGCGGTTAGGGATTGCGGCATGACACGTCACCTCCCACCGAAGACCACGGGGCCCCTGCGCGCCCACCGCCTCCGGGCGGCCGGAGCCGCGGGCGTCCTGCTGGTCGCGGCCCTGCTGACCGGCTGCGGCCAGGACAGCGGCGGCTCCTCGTCCACCGGCACCGCGACCTCGGAGGCCGCCCGCGCCGTCCCGGAGCGGACCGCCACGGCCTCGATGAGCGCGAAGGCATCCGCCGCCGCCTCGATGACCAAGGACATGAAGGACCGCAAGACCCTGCTCGACTCCACCAAGATCACCTTCGACACGGCGGTGACCACGGCCGAGGGCGCGGTCTCCGGCGGCAAGGTCGTCGAGCTCGACCTGCGCGGCCCCGGCAAGTCCGACGACGACACCGACCGCGAAGAGAGCGCGTCCCCCGAGCCGACCGGCAGCCCCTCGCCCACCGGCACCGGCGCGTCGCCCACCGGCACCGCCGCCTCGCCGACCGCCGCGAGCCCCTCGCCCGCCCCCAAGGGGCCGGAATGGGTCGCCACCGTCGCGGCCAAGGACGGCACCGAGCACATGGTCCGCATCGACGCGGTCTCCGGCAAGGTCATCCAGAACGTCGAGGAGACCGGGCAGGACGCCGCCGAGAAGAGCCGCACGGCCGAGCGGCTCACCCAGGCCAAGCAGACCGTCCAGCAGGCGGCCAAGGCCGCCACGGACAAGCAGAAGGGCACGGTCACCTCCGCCGAGCTCGACGAGAACGACAAGAAGGTCCTCGTCTGGTCCGTGGACGTCGTGGACAAGGCGTGGCGCGAGCACACCCTCGACATCGACGCCGCCACCGGCGCCGTGACCTCGCAGAAAACCGACGACGACTGACCCCCCGTCCCCCGCATGCCGATGCCCCCGGTACGCACGGACCGGGGGCATCGGCGTGGGCGGGGCCGCTCGCTCGGACGGCCGGCTCAGACGGCCTCGGCGGGTTCCTCCCGTACCGTCTCCGGCCCCTCGAACTGGGTCCGGTACAGCTGCTCGTACCGGCCCCCCGCCGCCAGCAGCTCCTCGTGCGTCCCGCGCTCGACCACCCGGCCCTCCTCGATCACCAGGATCAGATCGGCGGCCCGCACCGTGGAGAGCCGGTGCGCGATCACCACCGCCGTACGCCCCTCCAGCGCCTCCGCCAGCGCCTCCTGCACCGCCGCCTCCGACGTGGAGTCCAGGTGCGCGGTCGCCTCGTCGAGGATGACGACCCGCTGCCGGGCCAGCAGCAGCCGGGCGATGGTCAGCCGCTGCCGCTCCCCGCCCGAGAGGCGGTAGCCGCGCTCGCCCACCACCGTGTCGAGCCCGTCCGGCAGCGAGGCCACCAGCCCCTCGAGCCGGGCGCGGCGCAGCGCGTCCCAGATCTCCTCCTCGCTCGCTCCCGGCCGGGCCAGGGTCAGATTGGACCGGACGGACTCGTGGAAGAGGTGCCCGTCCTGGGTGACCATGCCGAGCGTCTCGCGGATCGACTCGGCGGTCAGATCGCGTACGTCCACACCGCCGAGCCGCACCGCGCCCTCCTCGGCGTCGTACAGCCTCGGCAGCAACTGGGCGATGGTCGACTTGCCCGCGCCCGAGGACCCCACCAGGGCGACCATCCGACCGGGCTCGGCGCGGAAGGACACCTCGTGCAGGACGCGCGTACCGCCCCGGGAATCGAGCGTCGCGACCTCCTCCAGCGAGGCGAGCGAGACCTTGTCGGCGGCCGGGTAGCCGAAGGACACGCCGTCGAACTCCACGGAGACCGGACCGTCCGGAACCCTGCGCGCGTCCGGCTTCTCGGCGATCAGCGGCTTGAGATCCAGGATCTCGAAGACCCGCTCGAAGCTGACCAGCGCGCTCATCACCTCGACCCGGGCCCCGGCCAGCGCGGTCAGCGGGGCGTAGAGCCGGGTCAGCAGCAGCGCGAGCGCGACCACCGCGCCCGCCTCCAGGGTGCCCCGCAGGGCGTAGTAGCCGCCGAGTCCGTAGACCAGCGCCAGGGCCAGCGCGGAGACCAGGGTCAGCGCCGTGATGAACGTGGACTGCGCCATGGCCGTACGGACGCCGATGTCCCGCACGCGCGAGGCGCGGGCGGCGAACTCGGCCGACTCGTCTGCCGGCCGGCCGAACAGCTTGACCAGCGTGGCGCCCGGGGCGGAGAAGCGCTCCGTCATCTGCGTGCCCATCGCGGCGTTGTGCGCGGCCGCCTCGCGCTGCAGACGCGCCATCCGCGCGCCCATCCGCCGGGCCGGCACGACGAACACCGGCAGCAGCACGAGCGCCAGCAGCGTGATCTGCCAGGAGATCGTCAGCATCACCGTCAGCGTCAGCACCAGCGTCACCAGATTGGAGACCACCCCGGACAGGGTGTTGCTGAACGCCCGCTGCGCGCCGATGACGTCGTTGTTGAGCCGGCTCACCAGCGCCCCGGTCCGGGTCCGGGTGAAGAAGGCGACCGGCATCCGCTGGACGTGGTCGAAGACCGCCGTGCGCAGATCGAGGATCAGCCCCTCGCCCAGCCGGGCCGACAGCAGCCGGGTCAGCAGGCCCAGCCCCGCCTCCGCCACGGCGATCACCGCGATCAGCAGCGCGAGCCGGGTGACGGTGCCCGATTCCTTGCCCTGGACGATCGCGTCGACCACCTTGCCGGCCAGGACCGGGGTCGCCACCGCGAGCAGCGCCATGACGACGCTCAGCAGCAGATAGCGGTACACCTCGCCCCGCCGGGGCCGGGCGAACGCGGCGATCCGGCGCACCGTGGCCCGCGAGAACGGTCTGCGGTCCTCCTGCGCGTTCATCGCGCTGTGCATCGACGACCAGGCGGTGACTTCCATGCTCATACGTGCCTCCGGGGGCGGACGTGACGGCCCCCGGAGGCCGGAACCGGACCGGGGCGTGGAACGAACGCTATGAGCTCAAGCGGACTTGAGGTCAACCGTTTGCCCGGACCCGCCGCCCGCGCACACGTCGGCCGGACGAGCGAACACGGTGCGCCCGGCATCGATTCGCCCTGCGTGCGGCCACATCGCGGGCCCGTCCGCGACGCCCGGAGCGACCACGTAGAATCGGCCCCTGTTTCCGGCCGAACGATGGCACACACAACCGATTGAGGCAGTGCGACGTGAGTTTCACCGACAGGACCGATGCACCGATCTACGCCGGACTCGTGGAGGAACACGGGGACGTACCGGCGGAGGTGCGCCGGGTGGCCGAGGAGACGATGCGCGAAGCCGACCGGGCCATCGACTTCAGCGATGTGCGCAGGTCGGCGGCGTACCGCTAGAGCGGACCGGCCCTTCCCCACCCGGGGCGCCCCGCCCCGTGTCCCGCCCCGCCCACCCTCTCGTTCTGCGGACCCGGCCCTCCCGTCGGAGCATGGAACGAGCAGTCGGTGACGACACCGGGACGAAGGGATGCCGGATGGGTGGTGAGCGGCAGGAGCCGTCGCCGGGGGCGCTCGCGTCGGAACGGGAACAGATCGACGCCCTCAACCGCATGGAGCCCGCCCCGCCGGACGCACCGGAGGGGCGGACCGACGCCGACCCGGCCGGCCCCGGCGGCGAGGAGGCCAGACGCCGCGACGCGCTGCTGCTCTCGGCCGGTCACGCCCTCGCCGAGGCGGACTCGCTCGACGAGGCGCTGAAGCTGGTCGCGGGGGTCTACGCCGCCGACTTCCCGCTCGACGGCCAGTGCGTCTTCGGCCTGGCCGAGGGCAACCTGGTCGCGCTCGGCCAGTACGGATTCCGTCCCGGGGGCGCCGACCGGGGGTTCCGGATGCCGATGACGACCGGCTACCCGGCCGCCGAGGTGGCCAGGACCGGGCGCTCCGTCTTCCTGCCCTCCGCCGAGGAGTACCGCCGCCGCTTTCCCGCGACCTGGCACCTCTCCGACCGCAAGAGCCGCGAGTCCTGGGCTTTCGTCCCGCTCGTCGCCGCGGGCCGCGTGACCGGCGTCTGGCTCACCGCCTACCGCACCCCCGTGGAGTTCACCGCCGCCGAACGGGCCCTGCTGACGACGACCGCGCGCTTCGTCGCCCAGGTCCTCGAACGGGCCCGCGCCAGCCGCGCCGAACTCGAACTCTCCCGGGGCCTGCGCCGCAGCATGCGCACCGCCGACCCGGCCCTCACCGGACTGAGCGTCGCCACCCGCTACGTGCCCACCGGGGGAGGGCTCATGGTCGGCGGCGACTGGTACGACAGCATCGACCTGCCCAACGGGCGTCTCGCCCTCGTCATCGGCGACGTCCAGGGCCACGACGTCCACGCCGCCGGGCTGATGGCCCAACTGCGCACCGCCGTGCACGCCTACGCCGCCGAGGGCCACGGCCCCGACGCGGTCCTGGCCCGCGCCTCGCGCTTCCTGACCACACTCGACGAGGACCGCTTCGCCACCTGCCTCTACATCGAGGCCGACCCGTCCACCGGCGATCTGCACATCGCCCGCGCCGGCCACCCCCACCCGGTCCTGCGCACCCCGGACGGCACCTGTCTGATCAAGCACATCAGCGGCGGACTGCCGCTCGGACTGATGCCCGGCGAGGAGGACTACCCGGTCGACATCGTGCGCCTGCACGAGGGCGAGATCCTGATGCTCTGCACCGACGGCTTCATCGAGAACGGCGGGCACGACATGTACAGCGGGTGGGTCCGGGTGCGCGACGCGTTCTCGCCCGGCCCCGCCGACGACCTGGAGGGCATGGCCGACCGGCTGATGAGCACGGTGCTCACCCCCGGGCCCGGGGAGCGGGAGACGGCACCCGGCCGCGACGGCGACGACATGGCCCTGCTGCTGGTGCGCCGCGACTCGGGACGCGCCCACACCGAGCTCAGCCCGCGCAGCCTGATGCTGACCGTCGGACAGCACCAGGCGGAGGGGCTCGCCGAGGCCCGCGCGCAGCTCAAGGCGCTGCTGCACGACTGGGCCCGCCCGGACCAGGTGGACACCGCGGTGCTGCTCGCCACCGAACTGCTCGGCAATGTGCTCGTCCACACCGACCAGGACGGCGCCATGAACGCGTCGGTCACCGGGGAGACCGGCCGGCGCCGCCTCCTCGTCGAGGTCATGGACCGGGGCGACGAACTGCCCCACCAGCGGGCACCGGGCGAACTCGCCTCGTCGGGCCGGGGCCTGATGCTCCTCGACATCCTGGCCGACCAGTGGGGGGTGCGCCCCGAACCCGAGGGGAAGACCGCCTGGTTCGCCCTGGCCGAGGAGGCCCCCGCCGACGGCCCCGGCCAGCCCGTTGACTGACCGGACCCCGGGGCCGCCCGCTCAGCCCTCCGGGTCCGGGCGCCGCGCCACCACCGCGCCCCCCCAAGCAGCCCCAGGCCGATCGCCGTCACCAGCGTGACGAGCAACGCGTCGAACGCCCGCATCACCCCGGCCGTCAGGCTCAGCTGCCGGCACGGTGCCGGGGACCAGGGTGCCGATCACGAGCCCCCAGGAGGAGAGTCCGGCCAGCGCCTCGGTGCCGCGCGAGGAGATCCAGACCCCGGTCCAGTAGAGGACCATGATGACGATCGCGGTGTAGACGCCGTTGGAGGCCGGCGAGGGGTCGATGACGTACGCGATCGTGGAGGCGACGAACGCCGGCAGGCTCGGATAGTAGAAGATCGTCATCGCGAACTGGCACCACACCGCGAGGAATCCGAGCGGTTGGGAGAGCCCTTCGCTCACCCGGCGGTACACGCCGCCCGGCCAGCCCGACGCCAGTTCGGCGGAGACCAGGGCCGTCGGCAGGAGGAAGACGATCGCGGGGACCGGATAGAGGAGGACACAGGCGAGTCCGTAGACGGCCGTGGTGGGCGCGGCCCGCAGGCTCGCCACCGAGGCCGTGGTCGTCAGCGCCAGTGTCACCCAGCTCGGCCGCGGGGCCGCGGGCCGGTCCCTGGTCACCGGCCGCGGCGCGTCCTTCGGCAGCTCGGCCGGCATGTCCGTCGCGCTCATGCGTACCTCCGGTCGGGACGCCGGGGGTGGGACGGCGTCCGAAACGCCGGCTTCCGGCGCCGCGCGCCGCCTCGCGCGCCCAAGTCACCCGAACGGGTGGCCGCATGGGGGTGGGGTGGAGGGGAACGGCGGCCCCGCGTCCAGTCGGAACCCCCCTACTCGTGAGGTGTTCCTGTCAGAAGTGTTGACACGTCATCCAGTGGCTGGCTTCATGGGCTCGGCTCATGGGAGCGCTCCCATGATCCGGGGCCGACCAGGTACCCGCCACGGCACCACCCCCCCCCACAGCGGACGCCCACGGGGTTATGCGGGGTA